>JANLUV010000509.1:0-9053 GCA_031363685.1 Alphaproteobacteria bacterium
GCTTTCCATTGCCGATTACGCCACCCTGTACGATCATCCCGACAAGTATTATGACGGGGAAAATCCGGAAATCCGGGGCGGAGGAGAACGGACCGTAGTGCGGTTGACGGCCAGCTGTCACTGGAAATATACCAACTCGACAACCCTGACCTTCGCTTCCACCGTTGGCATACTGCGGCGCGACCAGACAGTGTTCCGCAATTATACTGTAGGCTTGATTCCCGGACAAAACCGGCTGCTGCGCCGTTTTCAGGCCAAGCGCATTCCCCACGATTACACGATTTTCCGCCTCCTGCGGAAATGGCGCGGGCGCCGTCTGGCCAGCCCGATCCCCTCCTATTCCACCCACGGCGAAACCGCGCACATCGCACCGTTTTTCCGCGAGCATGCGGCCCGGCAGGTATCTGCGCCCTGCGCGCGCGCCACTCACAAGGATTTTCCATAATGGCAGACGCGAGCGAGAAACGAACTTGCGCCGAATTGCTTGAACAAGCGCGCAGCACCGGGACGATCACCGATGCGCACGGCACGCCGCGGCCGATCAATTCGGAAATCAACGGCCGCTTCTGTGCCGCCCTGAGCGGGATTGTAGCGCGCGAGCAGCCAAAACTCGTTATCGAGATTGGCATGGCCTGCGGTTTTTCTACCCTGGCAATCCTTACTACCCTGCCCGAGGGTTCGCGCCTGCTTTCTATCGACCCGTTCCAACACCAGGACTATCACGGGCTTGGCCACGCCATGGTTTCGCGAAGCGACCGCGCCTTGGCCCATACCCTGATCGAGGAGCCGGACTATCTGGCCCTGCCGCGTCTGCTGGGCGAAGGGACAATTGCCGACCTTGTTTACATCGACGGCATGCACACGTTCGACTACGTCGCACTCGACGCATTCTATGCGGACAAGCTGATCAACGTGGGCGGAATTATCGCCTTCAATGACTGCGGATTCCGGTCCATCCACAAGTTTCTGAATTACTTCGTAAAACACCGCGATTATGAAGAGATCGACGTGGGGCTGGCGCCGGATTACAGGGGCGGCAACCCGCTTATCACTGTGTCACGGCAGCTGACGGGGCGTTCTAATCAGGACCGCTATTTCCGCAAAAAGTCCGACTGGGAACCGCCGCACAATTACTTCAAGTCGTTCTGATCGAACTCAGGTCGCCTGTAAGGCCCAATCGTCCGGCGGCGGCGTCGCAGCGAAGTTGGCGACCAGCGCTTCGTAGCCGCACAGGTCGAGCGGTTGATCGAAAAACAGCCCCGCAGATCCGCCGCTTGACCATGCCACAGTGGCGCAGGTGGTGGGCAGACCCGGCAGCAGCAGCGTCAGGACATCACTTTTGCGCAACGCGTCCAATCCCAGGGTCCGGGCGCCGAACCGGCTCAGATCCTTGAGCAGCACTGTGGCGCGCAGTCCTCGCCAGGCGTAGCGGACCAGCAGGTCGAACGAGACTCTTTCGGCCCGGCGGCCGAAGTGCTGCGGCGGGGGCGTAACGGGCAGCGCGGCGAGTGCCGCAGCCGCAGGGCAGGCAGGGTAGGCAATTGCCGGATCGAGATACATGCTTCGGTTCCCCGCTCAGTGTTAACCACCCCGGGTAAGACGGCAGCGCGGCGGATGTTTAAAGGCGCTGCAACAGGTCGGCCGCAAACCGGGTCAGCGTATCATCGCGGGCGCCCATCACCACGACGCGATCCCCTGGACGGGCGAGGGCTGCGATCCGGTCCGCGCATTCGTCGCGCGCGGCGATATGTTCGGCCCGGCCGCCGGCGGTGTTAACCAGTTCCACTATCCGTTCGCTGCCCACCGAGCGATCTACCGTTCCGCCGAAATAGACCGGATCGCACAGGATCACGATATCGTCCCGCGCCAGCCGGGCGGCGAAGACTTGCGCCAGTTCGTGGCCCATCTGGCGCAACGGGCCGTAGCCGTGCGGCTGGAAGAACGCGATCACTCGGCCCGCGTGCGCCTTCAGCGTGGCGAGCGTGGCCGAGACCTTGTCGGGGTTGTGGCCAAAATCGTCGATCACGGTGACGCCCGAGGGGCTGG
This sequence comes from Alphaproteobacteria bacterium, assembly GCA_031363685.1. Classification (GTDB taxonomy): domain Bacteria; phylum Pseudomonadota; class Alphaproteobacteria; order Sphingomonadales; family Sphingomonadaceae; genus Novosphingobium. The sequence goes on from JANLUV010000509.1 coordinate 2,047, forward strand.
TGCCGACGATATCGAACCGGCGGGCGAGCCCCGCGAAGGTGCCGAGCGCGGTGATGGCGGCCCCGACTGGAACGCCCGCCGCGTTGGCCCCGGCAATGGCGGCGAGCGCGTTGGCGAGGTTGTGGCGGCCCGGAACCTTGAGCGCGAGGGCGTGCGTCGCGCCGTCGCGCCGGTCGATCACGGTGGCGGAGAGCGTGGTCGGGGCTTCGGCCAGCGTGCCGGGAACGACGCCGATCATCGCTTCGGGATGGTCGATCGCGAAGGTCACGAGAGATTGGGCGCGGTCGGCCAGCGCGGCAGTTTCGCCGTCATCGAGATTGATTGCGGTGGTTGCGGCACGTGCGAGGAAATCGCCAAATAATGCACGCAGTTCCTCCAGACTCTTGTGATCGAGGCTGACATTGCCGAGTACCGCGACGGTGGGGTTGTAGAGCGCGATCGAGCCATCGCTTTCGTCGATCTCGGAGACGAACGTCTCGCCGGCACCCACCCGGGCCGAAGCGAAGGGCGCATCGGCTGCGACGAAGTTCTTCATCACCGCGCCGTTCATGATCGTGGGATCACGCCCGGCAGCGGTCATGATCCAGCCGATCATGCCGGTGACGGTCGACTTGCCGCTGGTCCCGCCAACCGCGACCGATTGCGGCGCGGCGTTGAACAGCGCGGCGAGCAGCTGTGCCCGGCTCATCCTTGGGCAGCCCAGTTCGGCGGCGCGGACCACTTCGGGCACGGTATCCTCGACCGCCGCCGAGGCAACCAGCGTCTGATCGGCGCTGACGATGCCGCTGCCGTCCTGCGGGAACAGCGTGAAGCCGAGCGATTCGAGCCAGATGAACTTTTCCGGGGTGCGATTCTGGTCGTGGCTGCGGTCGGACCCGGCGATCCGGGCGCCTTGTCCGTGCAGGATCAGCGCCAGCGGGAGCATTCCCGACCCGCCGATGCCGCAAAAGAACCAGGGGTGCGAAGTGAGGTCTGAGTTGGCCATTGCCCACCGACCTATGCCGCAACAATCAACAAGACAACCTTGCCGGTCTTTCGCCGGGGCGGCGAATAGGGCAAATGTCATGGCATGACCCGCATCGCCATTTGCGCCCCGTCCGCCTCGTTCACCCGCGAGGAGGCCATGCGCGTGCAAGCCATTGCAGTGGAGTTTCCGGGTGTTGCCCTGCACTTTCACGAGCAGTGCTTTGCGGTGCAGGGGCATTTCGCCGGGCCGGACGAACAGCGCCTGGCGGCGTTTGTCGAATGTGCGAACGATCCCGCGTTCGATGCGGTGTGGTTCGTGCGCGGCGGTTATGGCGCGAACCGGATCGCGCAGGACGTCATTCCGCTGCTGGACAAGGCAGCCGAGGACAAGACTTATCTGGGATATTCCGATGGCGGTTATCTGCTGGCGGCGCTGTACCGCGCGCGGATCGGGCGGCCGGTCCACGCGCCGATGCCGACCGACATCCGCCGCGAGGGCGGCGAGGCGGCGGTGCGGCGGGTACTGGCGTGGCTGGCCGGCGATCGCAGCGGCGAGGAACCTTCGCTGAGCGGGGCGCATCCCGCAGTGGCGTTCAACCTGACCACGCTTGCCATGCTGGGCGGCACGCCGCTGATGCCAGGGCTGGCCGGGCACGTGGTGATGGTGGAGGAGGTTTCCGAGTACCTCTATGCGGTGGACCGGCTGTTCTTCCACGCGACCGCGCATCTGGGCGGGATCGCGGGGCTGAGGCTGGGGCGGATCAGCGAGGTGCCCGAAAATGACCGGTCATTCGGCAGCAACCCCGAGGAGATCGCGCGGTTCTGGTGCGGGCGCCATGCGATTCCGTACTTGGGCAGCGCGGATATCGGGCATGATGCTGCCAACAGGATAGTACCGTTCGGACTTGCCAGCGCGCGCCGCCAGCCATAGGGCGCGCGCCTTGGATCACTTCAGAAGAGGCGGGAAAATGCGCGCTTTCGTATTTCCGGGTCAGGGTAGCCAGAAGGTCGGGATGGGCGTGGAGCTGGCTCAGACCAGCGCTGCCGCGCGCGCGGTGTTCGAGGAAGTGGACGACGCGCTCGGCCAGAAGCTGTTCCGGATCATGCAGGAAGGGCCGGAAGAGGCGCTGACGCTGACCGAAAATGCCCAGCCGGCGATCATGGCGAACGCCATCGCGGTGCTGCGCGTGCTGGAACAGGAAGGCGGCATCGCGCTGGCCGACAAGGCAGACTTCGTCGCCGGCCATTCGCTGGGCGAGTACACTGCGCTCTGCGCCGCCGGGGCGTTCAGCCTGGCCGATACGGCGCGGCTGCTGAAGCTGCGCGGGCAAGCGATGCAGGCGGCTGTGCCGGTGGGGATCGGCGCGATGGCTGCGCTGCTCGGTGCCGACATCGAAAAGGCGACCGCACTGGCCGAAGCTGCAGCTGAAGGTCAGGTCTGCACCGTTGCCAATGACAACGACCCGACCCAGGTGGTCATCTCGGGCCACCGTGAGGCGATCGAGCGCGCCATCGCGCTGGTCAAGGAATTCGGAATCAAGCGGGGCGTGCTGTTGCCGGTGTCGGCGCCGTTCCACTGTTCGCTGATGCAGCCCGCCGCCGACGCGATGGCCGAGGCGCTGAGCCGGACTTCGCCGGGCATGCTGCGGGTGCCGGTGTTCGCCAACGTCACCGCCGCGCTGGCGAGCGAGCCGGCCGACGTGCAGCGCCTGCTGGTCGAACAGGTGACCGGCCGGGTCCGCTGGCGCGAAAGCGCGATCGCGATGCGCGATGCGGGCGTCGAACGGTTCGTCGAACTGGGCGGCAAGGTGCTCGGCCCGATGATCACTCGCAGCGCCGGGCCGGACGTGGCGGTGACCAGCGTGGTTGGCATGGCCGATATCGAGGAACTGGCGAAAAGCCTCTGAGGGAGTTTCACGGATGTTCGATCTTCATGGCATGACCGCCCTTGTCACCGGCGCTTCGGGCGGAATCGGTTCGGCGATTGCGCGGGGGCTGGCGGCGCAGGGCGCGCGGCTGGCGATTTCAGGGTCCAATGCGGCCAAGCTGCGGGCCTTTCGCGAGGAGCTGGACGAGCATACGCCGCAGCATCTGCAGGAAGTCGATCATGTCGCGATCACTTGTGACCTGGCTTGCGCCGAGGACGTGGAAAAGCTGGTTCCCGCCGCGCTGGCTTCGCTCGGCAAGATCGACATCCTGGTGAACAACGCCGGGATCACGCGCGACAACCTGGCGATGCGGATGAAGGACGAGGAATGGGACGCGGTGATCCGGGTCAACCTTGAGGCCGCGTTCCGTTTGATGCGCGCCGTGACCAGGCCGATGATGAAGGCCCGCTTCGGCCGGATCATCACCATCACCTCGGTGGTGGGTGCGACCGGCAATCCTGGGCAGGTGAACTATGCCGCGGCCAAGGGCGGGCTGGTCGCCATGTCCAAAAGCCTGGCGCAGGAACTGGCGACGCGCGGCATCACGGTCAACTGCGTCGCGCCGGGCTTCATCCGCACCGCGATGACCGAAGTACTGCCCGAGGCGCAGAAGGACGCGCTGAACACGCGGATCCCGATGGGCCGAATGGGCGAGGGCGACGATATCGCCGCCGCCGTGGCCTATCTCGCCTCGAAGGAAGCGGGTTATGTCACGGGGCAGACGCTGCACGTGAACGGCGGGATGGCGATGTTCTCGTAAGGGGACGGGCCAGCCCGCGATTTATCCCCAGTTACCGCCCGCGCGGCGCGGTTGGTGCTTGCCGCTTTCGGCTCCAGCGTTAAGACAGGTGGTCCTTAAGCTTGAGGTCGCGGGCTGATTCCGGTAAGGCGCCGCCCCAGGGGGACAAGAGACGAGCATGAAGGCCACCATCGAACGCGCGACGCTGCTCAAGTGCCTGTCGCACGTCCAGTCTGTCGTCGAACGCCGCAACACGATCCCGATCCTGTCCAACGTGCTGATCGAGGCTTCATCCGCCGGCGCGGTGAAGGTCATGGCGACCGACCTTGATCTGCAGGTGGTGGAAACCATGAGCGCGGTCACGGTCGATGCGGCGGGCGCGATCACCGTTTCGGCGCACCTGCTGTTCGACATCGCGCGCAAGCTGCCCGATGGATCGCAGGTCAGCCTCGAAATGGCGGACAACCGCCTGACCGTGAAAGCCGGGCGCAGCCGCTTCGCACTGCCGACCCTGCCGCGCGACGATTTCCCGATGATCGTGGAAGGCGACCTGCCGACCAGCTTCGAGCTGCCGGCACGGACGCTGGCCGAGCTGATCGACCGCACGCGCTTTGCGATCTCGACCGAGGAAACGCGCTATTACCTTAACGGCATCTTCCTGCACGTTGTCGATGATGAACTGAAGGCCGCCGCCACTGATGGGCACCGGCTGGCCCGCTATACGCTGGCCCGGCCGGACGGCGCAGAAGGGATGCCCGACGTGATCGTGCCGCGCAAATGCGTGGCCGAACTGCGCAAGCTGCTGGAAGAAGCGCTTGATACCAACGTGTTGATCGATCTGTCGGCGTCCAAGATCCGCTTCACGCTGGGCGGACAGAACGGCGTGGTGCTGACCAGCAAACTGATCGACGGCACGTTCCCCGATTACAGCCGCGTTATCCCGACGGGGAACGACAAGCTGCTCCGGCTCGATCCGCGCAGCTTCTACGAGGGCGTCGACCGCGTCGCGACGATCGCCACCGAAAAGACCCGCGCGGTGAAGATTTCGCTGGAGAAGGACCGCGTCACGCTGTCGGTCACTTCGCCCGACAACGGCACTGCGGCGGAAGAACTGCCGGCGGACTATTCGTCGGACGGGTTCGAGATCGGCTTCAACGCCAATTACCTGAAGGACATCCTCAGCCAGATTGACGGCGACAACGTCGAACTCCACCTTGCCGATGCTGGAGCGCCGACCTTGATCCGTCAGGATGACAAGGCGCGGTCGCTGTATGTGCTGATGCCGATGCGGGTCTGACGGGCAGGCCGTTGCCGAAGCGGCAACAGCCAGCCACAAGCTCCGGCGCTAGTGCTTGCCCGCCGCAGCGATCATTTGATCGACATTGACGAACTTTTCGCGCGGGGCGCCTTCGCGCGCGCGCTGGGTTTCGGCTTCCTCGATCTTTTTCCAGTCGCGGAAGCGGACGATATTGAGGCCGCGTTGGTCGGCAAGGGCATCGAATCCGTCGCCGCCGTGCTTGCCGGCGCCTTCCGGCTGATCCTCGGCGATCTTCTCGATGATCGCAAAACCGTCGGGGCGGTTGGTGCCAATCGTGCCCGAAGGCCCGCGCCGGGCCCAGCCGACGCAATAGAGCCCATCAAGGATGCGCCCGTCGGTGTTGGCAAACCGGCCCGCGCGGTCATCGAACGGAACGCCCGGGATCGGCGAGGTCTGGTAGCCGATGCAGGCCACGACCAGGCTCGCGGGGATCGTGTAGGTTTCGCCGGTACCGACCGCCCGGCCATCTTCGAGCACGGTGCGTTCGACTTCGATCCCGGTGACCGCGGTCTTGCCGAGAATCGCACGCGGCGCGGCAAAGAAATCGAATTCGATCGCGATCGGCTTGTCGGCGTGGGCGCTGCCCGGGGTCGCGGCGAAGCTGCGCAAATGCGTGACCGATTTGCGCTGGCCCGGTTCGAGCGCCGCGTCGTCTTCCTCAGCCGGGAGGTCCGCCGGTAAAACGCGCGGACAGGCGCGGGTGAGGTGGGCCAGTTCGCCCAGTTCCTTGGGCGTCATCGCAATCTGGTGCGGGCCGCGCCGGCCGAGGATCACGATCCGTTCCAGCCGCGAGGTATCGAGCACGTCGAGCGCATGCGAAACGATGTCGCTCCCGCCGAATTCGGCCCGGGTCTTGGCGAGAATCCGGGCAACGTCGAGCGCGACGTTACCGTTGCCGATCACTACGGCGGTGGTGCCGGTCAGCACCGGACCTAGTGCGGCGAACTGGGGGTGGCCGTTGTACCAGCCGACAAATGCCGCGCTGCCATAGACATTGGCGAGGTTTTCGCCCGGAAGCCCGAGCGGCCGGTCATGCGGGGCGCCGGTCGCGATCACGACGGCATCGTACAGGTCCTGCAGTTCGGCCACGGAAACATCGGAACCAATCATGACATTGCCGATGAAGCGGACATTTTTGGACAGGGCGACCGCCTCGTAACGCTTGGCGACGCCCTTGATCGACTGGTGATCGGGTGCGACTCCGGTCCGGATCAGTCCGTAGGGAACCGGAAGACGATCGAACACGTCGATCTGGACTGCGTCGCCCCACAGCTTTTGCGCTGCTTCGGCGGTATAGTAGCCGGCCGGTCCAGACCCGATGATCGCGATATGCCGCACGCCTGCCTCGCCCCCTTGTTGGTGTGTTCGTGGATGCGAAGGAACGTCGGATTTCGTGCCGGTGCAAGAGGTAATCGAAACATCTCCCCGGAAAGCGTTTTGCGGGAGCATCCGTTTACGGTTTTCTAAGCGCCACCGGCTCCGGCCAGCGCTTCGATTGTGGTCGAACCGGATGCGCCGATCGCCGTTGCGCGCGGGCGTTCGTTGACTGCGCGCATCCGGAGCCGGCGCTTCGTTGCGCGCTATGCGATTCCCCTGGAATGGTGGCTGATGGCCCCGGCCATGCTGATGGCGGTGGTGATTCATGGCTGGGCTTCGTGGTCTTTGCCCCCGGTTGCCAGCGGGCTGATGACGCTGGTTGCGGCGCTGATCGCGGCGGCGACGCCGCTGGCCGTGCGCTTTGAACGCCACCGCCGCAGCCTGGCGGCCGAACGCTGGATGGTGGTCGGCGGGGTCGTGATGCTGCCGATGTTCCTGTTCGGCGCCGCGATGTCGGGTAGTGTGAAGCGTCCCGGGTTTTCCGGAGGCGGTTTCATTTGAGTCATGCAACCATATCGAGGTTGTCGATGGCTGCATAGTAGATGGCTTCGGCCTCGGCGGGCGGGATATGGCCGATGGTCCGAACAGGCGTTGATTGTTGAACCAGTCGATCCAGCGCAGGGTCGCCATTTCCACCGCCGAAGCGTTGGGCCATGATCGTTGCCGCCAGATGACCTCG
>JANLUV010000223.1:0-4307 GCA_031363685.1 Alphaproteobacteria bacterium
GTGCAGCGCCGCCACGTCCGCCACCGTGCCCAGTGCCACCAGATCCAGCAGCGCGAACAGGTCGGGCTCCTTGCGCCCGGCAAAGAAGCCCCGCTGGCGCAAGGTCCGCACGGTCGCCACCGCCAGCAGGAACGCCACGCCCACCGCCGCAAGGTGGCCATGCGCCGCGCCGATATCGGTTTCGTCAAGCCGGTTGGGGTTCACCAGCGCCGCCGCCTGGGGCAGATCGGCCGAGCATTTGTGATGATCGACCACGATCACGTCGATCCCGGCATCGCGCGCCATCGCCAGCGCCTCGTGCGCCATCGCGCCGCAGTCGACCGTCACGATCAGGCTGGAGCCTTCCTGGCCCAGCCGCACCAGCGCCTCGCCCGATGGGCCATACCCTTCGAGCAGCCGGTCCGGGATGTAATAGCGCGCCGGCAGGCCAAGGTCGCGCAGCAGCCGGATCAGCAGCGCCGCACTGGTGGCGCCGTCGACGTCATAGTCGCCGTAGATGGTCACCGTTTCCTGGCCGAGCACGGCCTGCACCAGCCGCTCGGTTGCTGCATCCATATCGCGGAAATGCGATGGGTCGGGCAGGAAAGCGCGCAAACTTGGGGTGCGGTGCCGTTCCAGATCGTCGCGCGGCACGCCGCGTGCCAGCAGCAGCTGGGTAACCAGATCGTCGCCAAGGTTTCCGCCCGCACCGTCATCCGGCTCGGTACCGCGCAAATCCATGTTGCCGCCGCGCCAGCGCCATTGCCGCCCGCCAAGCGAGCGTTCGATGCCGAACAGCGAAGCGGGTCTGGATGCCATGGCCCGGAGCTATCCGATCGGTCCGGGCCGGAGAAGGGGTGCGGTGGTAAAATCCGTGAACAGCTGTCGCACATTGACAATTTTTCGTAGCAGGCGTTGGCTAGACAACCGCCGCCACTGCCTCGAAACATCGGAGAGACCCCATGACGCGCTTTCGTCCCGTCGCACTGGGAACCGCAGCTTTCGCCGTCGTTTTAACCGCGGCGATCACGGGGGGGGCGCTGATCGCGCAGCAAAAGCCCGCCTCGGGCCCGATCGCCCGCTATGACATGCGGGCCGGGACCGTTACCGGCGTCGGTGCGATGGGCCGGGGGGCCGGCGCTGGCATGGCGATGGTGTTCGGCGGCGGGGGCGGCGGCAATGCCGCCCAGCACGAGCTGTACCTGCGGCTTGGTTCGTCGCGCCCGGCGGACAACGGCACGCCCCGCGCCGACCATTTCATGCCGCCGCCGGCCAAACTGGGCAAATCGGTCCCGCTCATCACGCCGCGGGTCGAAACGGGGCCGATTGACGAGATTCCCGGTGACCGCAAACCGACCGGGCGGCTGCTGATCTTCTGGGGCTGCGGCGAACACGCGCCCAAGGGGCAGCCGGTGATCATCGATTTCGCCAGGCTCGCCGCCGGTCAGATGCCGCCGGGACTGTGGAGTTCGACGATCCTGCGTGACTGGGGGCCGACGCTGACCAACAGCAAGACCTTCGGGCGCTGGCCGAATGAAGACACGATGGGCGGCAACCGCCAGATCCGCCCCGATGCGTCGCTGATCGGCGCGCACCGGATCGCCGGCAACTATGCGCCCGAGATAAATTTTGCCCTCGCCAGGGACTTCATGGCCGGCCTGCGCGCAACCAACACGACGCTCCCGTCCGGCGCCGCAACCGTCAAGTGGAACGCCGTGCCCGAAGCCACCGGCTATTTCGCCTCGCTGTTCGGCGGCAAGCGCGGACCGAACGACCAGATGGGAGACATGGTGATGTGGTCATCCAGCGCCTTGCGCCAATTCGGCGGCGGGTTGTCGGATTGGCTGTCACCGGGACAGGTGGCCCCGCTGGTCGCCAATCGCACCGTGCTGTCGCCCGCGACGACCGCCTGCACGGTCCCGGCGGAAGTCCGCGCTGCCGCGCCCGATTTCCGCGTTGGCACGCTCACTGCTTATGGCCCGCAGGAAGACTTTGCCTATCCGCCGCGCCCGGCCAGCGCGGCTACCCCGTGGAAACTGGAATGGACCGCCCGCATCCGCCACCGTTCGCTGACCAGCTGGATGGACATCCCGGGCATGCCGTCGGGCTATGGCGGGGCGATGGATGACGGTGATGGATCGTCCGGCAACAACGGCCAGCAAAAGCCGAAATGCAAACCGCGCGGCGGCCTGCTCGGCGGCCTCGGCGGACTGGGCGGGGTCCTCGGCGGCGGTGGCGGGTGCTGACCGCGCGAGGCAGGGCCGAAGGTGCGGTTTGCTGCTGATCGTCTGGCACAGCCGCACCGGCGCCAGCGAGGCGCTGGCCCGCGCCGCGTTCGCAGGTGCAATGAACGCAGATACAACAGAACCGGACCGCGAGGCGGGCCGGATGGCGCGCCTCGTCCCGGCTGCAAATGCCACACCGGACGACTTCCTTGCAGCTTCTGGCTACCTGTTCGTCGGCCCGGAAAACCTTGGCTCGATGAGCGGGGCGATGAAGGAAACGTTCGATCGTTGCTACTATCCCCTGCTCGGGCGGATCGAGGGCCGGGCCTACGCCACGATCATCGCCGCTGGTTCAGACGGTCGCGGCGCACAGGCCCAGCTTGATCGAATCGTTACCGGCTGGCGCTTGCGCCGCGTTGCAGAGCCGATGATCGTGATGACTGGGGCGCAGACCCCTGAAGCCATCCAGGCTGCCAAGCATGTCCCGGCCACGGGGTTGCAATCCGCCAGCGAACTCGGCCATTCCCTAGCGGAAGGTTTGCGTCAGGGGATCTTCTGAGCCAGGAATGTGATCCAAAACGGAACGACCTGTTCGGGCAGGACTCGACGCGCGCGTAAATTGTGCCAATGCTCACGAAATGGATCGGGGAGGCGAGACAATCGCCCGCAATGTGGACAGCAACAGCGGGCGCCGTCAGGCTGGCCTGACCTTGCTGTTCGCCACGGGGACGCGGCCTGATGCCGATGCGATTGCGGCTCTGTCCGCCGTCGTCGGGGAAGTCGTGTCCTTCGGGATCAGCCATCGCCCGGCCGATCACCCCTACTGGCTCGAATTGCTGGTTCTCGGCCTCACCTTCGATTTGCAGGGCCTGTCACCCGGCATCCCGGCCACCGCCGAGCCGGCCGTCCACAGCTTCGCAGTGCGGCTTGACGATCTGGCCGGGCTTGAAGTCCTGTCGGTGCGCCCCGGCCCCCACCTCGCCGCCAGCGGCACACTCCTCCCGGTAGTGCGCGCGATGGCCGCGCTGGGCTGCGAACTGGCGCGGCTCCCGGGACTGGTCGCGATCGGCTGGGGCGCGGCGCGCACGGTGATGGCGCCGGACTATTACCGGCGCACGGTCGGCGCCTGGCTCAACGGCGGTGTGTTTCCGGGTTTGGGCCTGACCGCGCTGGTCCGTTCTCCGCAGGGCGTGGTCGAAAGCGAGGGACTGGCGCTGTTTATCGGCCATGAACTGCGGCTCGAACCTCTCGCGGGCGAATCCCCCGCCGATGCAGCGCGTTATGCGCTGCGCCTGATTCACCTTTTGGTGGAGAATGGGCCTTACCCTTCGGGACCGGGACTGGGACCCCGGGGGGATTCGCTTCTTTGCGACTACGTGGACAACCGGAGCATGCTCCGGATCAAAAGGGCGGCCAAGGCGAAACCCTAGGCCTCGCGCGCGGTGCTGGCTGGGCGCTGGCGCCAAGGAACGCCATCAGGGCCACGCTATCGTTCCGCGCGGTCAACCGCGCCGATGTTCCGGGCCACGATCCCGGGATGCAGCGTCATCATTTGCTGCCCTGCCAGCTGGTCGCCAGCGATTGCTTCTCGCGGCTGTTCGATTCGGTTGGCCGCACGCGGGTGGGGTTCGACGATTTCCGCCGCAACGGACTGCTGCTGCCCGCCGCCGCCGACCGGGCCCGCCTGCTCGGCCTTCCGCTTCATCGCGGTCCGCATGGCGGCTACAATGCCATGGTCATGGAACGGGTCGGCCAGATCGAGGCGCGCTGGTCGCGCGAGCGGCTCCGCGCGCAGGACGCGGCGCTCGACGAAGCATTGTTCCGGCTCGGTCTGCTACAGGGCGCCCTGCGCCGCCGCCTACTCAACCCGCGCGGTCGGCCGCTGGCGCTTAATCGCCACGATCCCGCATTGGCGCCCGCTGCCTTTGCCGATCTTGACGCGATGGCGGAGCTGCTCTGGGTCGATAGCGCGGACGTTCAGGAGGCAGTGCCGATCCGCGCGAGCAGCGCCGCCTTCGCCGCCTGATATTCGGCGGCAAGCCGGTCGACCAGCCCGGCGGCGCTCACCACGGCGTCAACCGCACCGATGCCCTGGCCCGATCC
>JANLUV010000070.1:0-5855 GCA_031363685.1 Alphaproteobacteria bacterium
GTCCTGATCGGGATGCTTGCCCACCGTGACGAAGTCGGGGCCGAAGAACACCCGCTCCACGCCGTCGATGTCGAAAAGGTCTGAGGCCAGCGGCGAAGCTTCGGCTTCAAGCGGACTGCGGAAGTCCCGCGAGCCCTCGGCCAGGACTGTTTGTCCGGGCAGGAACTTCAGGACATCGGGGTTCGGGGTGGGTTCGGTTTCGATGTACATGATCATGACATGTAAGTGCGAAGGGGGCAGGGTCAAGGGGCCAGTGGTGCGGACTGGTCCTGAATGCAGCCGTGTTGCAGCGTCGTTGCTCTGCCTTGCGGCTGTCATGCAGGCCCGCTAGGCGGCGCCGGGACTTCTCCTAGCGTAAAGGATTTTCGATGAACCGTCTGCTGGCCGCCGCTGTTCTGGCCGTTTCGCCCGCCCTCCCGGCGAGCGCCGCTCCCGCCGCCGTCCCCGCACCGGCAGCGCCCGTTGCCGTGAATCCCGCGATCATCCCGCTGCCGCTGCAGCCGGTAGTTCCGGCCGCGCAGCGCGCCTGCACGACCAAGACCGCCTCGGGCCTGGGCTATGCGGTCCTGCGCGCAGCCGATGGCCGCACGCCGGGCGCGACCGATTTCGTGCTGGTCAACTATATCGGCTATCTGGCTGCCAGCGGACAGGTGTTCGATCAGGGCATGCAGACGCCGATGCAGGTCAGCGGCGTGATCCCCGGTTTCGGCGAGGGGTTGCAACTGCTGCCGCGCGGCGCAATCTACCGGTTCTGCATTCCGGCGGCGATCGGCTATGGCGCGAATGCCACCGGACCGATCCCGGCGAACGCGGACCTGCTCTTCCAGGTCGAACTGGTCGATGCAAAGACCGCCGCCGAAGTCGAGGCGATCCGCAAGAGCACGCAGGCCGGCCAGCCGGCCCAACCTGCTAACCCCAGCCAGCCGGCCCAACCGACACCCAACCCCAAGCCGTGATCGCGGCGGCGTGAAATTCGCCGGGATGTGACCAGCCTATTCACTGGTCCTTCAGCAATCGGCTCCTTATACCGGGCGGCCATGAGCTTTCCTGCCAGCGCCGCCCGGCGCCTATTTGTCTGCCTGCCGCTCGTCGCGCTTGTCGCGGCCCCGGTCCTGTCCACTGTTGCCGAGGCCAAGGCCCCCGCGAAAACTGCCGCTGCGGCAGCCAGCAAGGTGCGCGAACGGTATTCCGGTCCGTGGCTCTACAAAGGCAGCAACGTCCCGCATGACAAGGAGTGGGTGTTTGGCGTCCTGCCCAATGGCCTGCGATATGCGGTGCGGCGCAACGGCGTACCGCCGCGCCAGGTTTCGATCCGCATCCGCGTCGATGTGGGTTCGCTGTACGAGCGCGAGGACGAACGCGGTTTCGCCCACCTGATCGAACACCTGGTGTTCCGTCAGTCGAAGTACCTGCGCGACGGCGAGGCTATTCCCGCGTGGCAGCGCCTTGGCGCGACGTTCGGCAGCGATACCAATGCCGAGACCACGCCGACCGGCACCACCTTCAAGATCGACCTGCCCGAGGCCACGGCCGCCGGCCTCGACGAATCGTTCAAGTTCCTGTCCAGCATGGTCACCGCGCCAACGCTGAGCGACGCCAACATCAAAACCGACCTGTCGATCGTGCTCGCCGAAAAGCGTGAGCGCGGCGGCGCTGCGCAGCGGGTGCAGGATTCGATTCGCGAAGTGCTTTATGCTGGCCAGCCGCTGGCCGTGCGCGCGCCGATCGGCACCGACCAGTCGCTGCTCGGGGCCCGTCAGGAGACGGTGCGGGCGTTCCACGATCGCTGGTACCGGCCCGGCAGCACGGTGGTCATCGTCGCGGGCGATGCCAGCCCGGCCCAGCTGCAGGCACTGGTGGTCAAGTGGTTCGGCGGCTGGACCGCCGCCGGCAAACCTGTTCCGGCGCCCAGCTTCGGCGTTCCGGTTGCCCCGCCCGGCGCAATTATCGCTGCCGGGATCGGCGGCCCGGTGGGCGAGACCAAGGTGCTGGTCGAGCCTGACCTGCCGCGCGGCGTCACCTGGGCCACGCTGCGCCCGTGGCGCCAGCATGACGATACGATTGTCTACAATCAGGGCCTGATGACCGACGGAATCGCCCAGGCGATCATCAACCGGCGGCTGGAAGCCCGGGCGCGGGCGGGCGGTTCGTACCTGGTCGCGCAGGTCAACCAGCAGAACGTATCGCGCTCGTCCGATACCACTTTCGTGTCGGTCACGCCGCTGACCGAAGACTGGCAGGCGGCGGTAAAGGACGTGCGCGCGGTGATCGCCGATGCCATGGCCAGCGCGCCGACGCAGGAAGAGATCGACCGCGAAGTCGCCGAAATGAATGTCGCCTTCGCCAGTTCGGTCGAACAGCGTGCGCTGCTGCCCGGCTCCAAGGTTTCCGACGATCTGGTCCAGGCGATCGATATCCGCGAAACCGTGGCCGCGCCCGAGGCGGTGCTGTCGATCTTCCAGAAGACCATTCCGCTGATCACCCCGGCGGCGGTGCTGCAGCACACCCGCCAGCTGTTCGCGGGCGCTGTTACCCGCGCGGTACTGGTGACGCCCAAGGCGGGCGAGGGGACCGACGCCGGGTTGCGTCAGGCACTGGCCGCGCCGGTGGCGGCCGACGGCAAGGCGCGGCTGGCCGCCAAGCCCGTCTCGTTCGGCCAGCTGCCGCCGATCGGCGAACCGGGCCAGGTCGCCGCGCAGGTCCAGACCGGCTTTTCCGGGATCGACCAGGTCGAGTTCGCCAACGGCGTCAAGGCGCTGATCTGGCCCAGTGCGGACGAGCCGGGCCGGGTCACGGTCAAAGTCCGGTTCGGTGCGGGCTATCGCGCCTTCGCTTCGGGCGATGCGCCCTACATCGCACTGGGCGACATGGCGCTGGTCGGCTCGGGCGTCGGTCCGCTGGGTCAGGAAGAGCTTGACCGCATCTCGACCGGGCGCAAGATGGGCTTCGATTTCAAGATCGACGATGCCGACTTCACCTTCTCGGCCGATACACGGCAAGCCGATCTGGCCGACCAGTTGTACCTGTTTGCCGCCAAGCTGGCGATGCCGCGCTGGGATGCGGCGCCCTTGCTGCGCGCCAAGGCGGCGGCGCGGCTGCAGTACGACGGCTATTCCGCTTCGCCGCAAGGCGTGCTCCAGCGCGATCTCAAGTTCCTCCAGCATGGGTCCGATCCGCGTTACCGCACGCCGACGCCGCAGGAACTGGATGCGGTCACCCCGGCGGGCTTCCGCCAGGTGTGGGAGCCGCTGCTGGCCACCGGGCCGATCGAGGTGCAGGTATTCGGCGATATCGACCGCACGAAAACAATCGAGGCGCTGAGCCGCAGCTTCGGTGCGCTGGCGCCGCGTCCGCCGCTGCCGGCCAGCACCGCGCCGGCCACGGTGCGCGTGCCCGATGGCGGCGGAGCGCCGATCGTCCTCACGCACCACGGCGATGCCAATCAGGCCGCCGGGATCGTGTCGTGGCCGACCGGCGGCGGCATGGCCGGCGTGCGGCTGTCGCGCCAGCTGGAAATCCTCACCGACCTGTTCACCAATCGGCTGCTGGACCGGATGCGCGAAAAGCTGGGCGCCAGCTATGCGCCGCAAGTCGTTTCCAACTGGCCGGTCGATCTGGATAGCGGCGGCGCGATCACCGCGCTGGCCCAGCTGCAGCCGCGCGACGTGCCGACGTTCTTCGCCACGGCGAATGAAATCGCCGCCGACCTCGTGGCAAATCCGCCCTCGGCCGACGAACTGGCCCGCGTGACCGAGCCGCTGCGCCAGCAGATCACCCGCGCCGCCACCGGCACCGCGTTCTTCATGTACCAGCTCGAAGGCGCAACCGCCGATCCCAGCCGGTTTGCGGCGATCCGCACGCTGCTGCAGGACTATACGGTGACCACGCCCGAGGCGATGCAGACGCTGGCCCAGCGTTACCTGACGCGTGACAAGGCGTGGCGGGTAGCGATCGTGCCGCAAGGGCAATCGGTGGCCGAAGCGGGTCCCGGAGCAGACGCTGGCGCCGGAATTTCGCCCTCCAAACGGTAACCTTCCGGCCCCCCGATAACTGTGATGCGCAATCCCGCTTTTGCATTCCGGGCGCGGCGGGAGTATGGGGCCGGCACTTCAAGGAGCAGGCAAGTGGCGACGAACTGGAATCCGGATAGCTGGAAGGCCCACGAGGCAAAGCATCAGCCGACATATGGCGATGCGGAAAAGCTGGCACAGGTCGAGGATACGCTGGCCACTTTCCCGCCGCTGGTGTTCGCCGGCGAGGCGCGTGCGCTGAAGGCCGATCTGGCCGAAGTCGCTGCCGGCAAGGGCTTCCTGCTGCAAGGCGGGGATTGCGCCGAAAGCTTTGCCGAATTCAACGCGAACAACATCCGCGATACCTTCCGCGTGCTGTTGCAGATGGCCGTGGCGCTGACGTTCGCCAGCAAGCAGCCGGTGGTAAAAGTCGGCCGCATGGCGGGCCAGTTCGCCAAGCCGCGCTCCTCGCCGGTCGAGGTGCTAGGCGGCGTCGAACTGCCGAGCTATCTGGGCGATAACATCAACGGCATCGATTTCACCCCGGAATCGCGCATCCCCGATCCGGAACGGATGCTGCGCGCCTACAGCCAGTCGGCCGCGACGCTGAACCTGCTGCGCGCGTTCGCGACAGGCGGTTATGCGAACCTGCGGCAGGTCCACCAGTGGACGCTGGACTTCATGGGCCGCAGCCCGTGGGCGGCCAAGTTCTCTGAACTGGCTGACAAGATCGGCGATGCGCTGGACTTCATGGAGGCCTGCGGGGTCGATCCGCAGACCGTGCCGCAGTTGCAGGGCACCAGCTTCTACACCAGCCACGAGGCACTGCTGCTGCCGTTTGAACAGGCGCTGACGCGGCGCGATTCGCTGACCGGTGACTGGTACGATTGTTCGGCCCACATGCTGTGGATCGGCGATCGCACCCGTTTCGAAGGGTCGGCCCATGTCGAATTCCTGCGCGGCGTCGGCAATCCGCTGGGCATGAAGTGTGGGCCGTCGCTGACGCCGGACGCGCTGCTCAAACTGCTCGATACGCTGAACCCCGGGCGCGAGGCCGGCCGCATGACGCTGATCAGCCGGTTTGGGCATGACAAGGTCGAGGCCGGGCTGCCGGCGCTGGTCCGCGCGGTCAAGCGCGAAGGTCATCCGGTGGTGTGGTCCTGCGATCCGATGCACGGCAACGTGATCAAGGCCGAAAGCGGCTACAAGACCCGCCCGTTCGACCGGATCCTGACCGAAGTGCGCGGCTTCTTCGCGGTTCACCGCGCGGAAGGAACCCACGCCGGCGGCATCCACATCGAGATGACCGGACGCGATGTGACCGAATGCACCGGCGGCGCCGTGGCCATCACCGACGAGGCGCTGGGCGACCGGTATCACACCCACTGCGACCCGCGCCTCAACGCCGCGCAATCGCTGGAACTGGCGTTCCTGCTGGCCGAGGAATTGAATCTCGAAGCCAGCGAGCGTTCACGCCAAGCGGCCTGAGGCAACAAAGTTATTAGGGGCCAGTGGCCCCCAAACCCCCGATACGTCGTCCGGCGAGAGGGTGTGCTGCGGTCAATCCGGGCACGCCCTCTCGCCGGAAGCAGTTCTGCTAGACCCTGCGCCCCCGGAACAGCTGCACCAGCCCGACCACCAGAGCGACGATCAGCAAAAGGTGGATCACTGCCCCGGTCACCTTGAACACGACGACGCCGAGCAGCCAGAGCACCAGCAGGACAAGGGCGATGGTCATCAGCATGAGGCGATCCTTTTGCGAGCAGTTGGTTTTGGCCCAAACTGGAGGGGCTTTTGCCGGAACTACGGCTTGCCGCGCGGTAAGTTCCGCCCGGCCCATTCTTC
>JANLUV010000123.1:0-6656 GCA_031363685.1 Alphaproteobacteria bacterium
GCCTGCTCGAACGCAGCGGTTTGGCGTTCGGCGCCGATACCAACGCGCAGACCAACTTCCATTACACGCTCTACATGCTCGATCTGCCGAAAGCCGATCCCAGGCTGCTCGATACCGCGCTGATGCTGATGCGCGAAACCGCCGGCGAACTGACCATCTCGCCCGAAGCCGTCGCGCGCGAACGCGGGGTGGTGCTGGCCGAAATGCGCGATCGCAATTCGTGGGGCCTGCGCAACCTGATTGACCAGCTGGCCTTCACCAACCCCGGCGCGCGCTTCACCCGGCGGTTACCGATCGGCACCGCCGAAACGCTGAATAGCGCCACCGCCGCCAGCCTCAAGGCGTTCTGGCGCCGCGAATACGTGCCCGCGAAGACCACCGTGATCGTGATCGGCGATGTCGATCAAGCCCAGACCGAAGCTGCAATCCGCCAGCATTTCGAAAGCTGGCAACCGGCGCCCGGCGCGGCCCAGCCCGATGCCGGGCCAGTCCTCACGAAAGACGCGGGCCGCACCCAGGTCTATCTCGATCCGGCGCTGTCCGAACGCGTGATGGCGTTGCGCCACGGCGCCTACCTGGACGAGCCCGACACCGCCGCCCAGCGCCGCGAGGATCTGCTCCGCCAGATCGGCTACGACATTATCAACCGCCGCCTCCAGCGCCTGACGCGCCAGCCCAACGCCCCGTTCCGCAACGCCGCCCTGAGCACCGAGGAAGTGTTCCGCGCGGGCCGCACCACCAGCCTGGTGGTCGATACGGTCGATGGCCAATGGCGCCGGGGGCTGGCAACCGCCGCGCATGAATACCGCCGCGCGCTGGCGTTCGGCTTCACCCCGGCCGAAATCGCCGAACAGGTCGCCAGCGTCCGCACCGCGCACCGCAACGCTGCCGGAGCGGCCAGCACCCGCGCCAATGCCGCGCTGGCCCAAGCCGCGCTCAGCCTCGTGCGCGATGATGTCGTGCCCGCCACGCCGGAAAGCTCGCTCGTCCGATTGGAGGCCTTCATTCCCGCGATCACCCCGGACGCGGTGTTCGCCGCGTTCCAGCGCGAAGCCCTGCCGCTGGACAATCCGCTGCTGCGCTTTTCCGGCCGCACCGCACCGTCCGGCGGCGCCAAGGCGGTGCGCGCCACATGGAACGCGGCGATGACGGTAAAGCTGGCCCGTGCCGACAGTGCCGCCGCCGCCAGCTTCGCCTACACCGCGTTCGGCCAGCCCGGCACGATCGTCAGCGACACCCGCGAACCCGCGCTCGGCATCCGCCAACTGCGCTTTGCCAACGGTGTGCGGCTGAACCTCAAGCAGACCGCGCTGGAGCAGGACCGCGTCCTTGTCCAGCTCAGCGTCGATGGCGGCGACATGCTCGCCACCCGCCAAAATCCGCTCGCCACCGAAATGATGACCGTGTTCGCCGCCGGGGGCCTCGGCAAGCACAGCCAGGACGAACTGCAGTCGATTCTCGCCGGTCGGACCGTCGGGCTGGACTTGTCATCGACCCCGGAAACCTTCGCTGCCATCGCGCAGACCACCCCGGATGACATCGATCTGCAATTGCAGCTGATGGCCGCCTATCTGACCGACCCCGGCTACCGCCCGGAGGGCGAAGCACTGTACCGGCAGACGATCAACAATTTCTTCGCCCAGAAGGACGCGACACCGATTTCCGCGCTGGTCAACGCGATGGGCGGCATCCTGTCCGACAGCGATCCGCGCTTCACCTTGCAAAAGCCGGATGACTACCGCGCGCTGACGTTCGCCCGGCTTAGACAGGACATTGCCGATCGCCTCGCCCACGGCGCGATCGAGATCGGCATCGTCGGGGATATCCCCGAAGACCGCGCCATCGCCCTCGTCGCGAGCACGTTCGGCGCGCTGCCCCCGCGCGAGAAGAGTTTCCGCCCCTATGACGACCAGCGTACCCGCCCGTTCACCCGCGATGCCGCGCGCCGGGTGATCCGTCACAACGGCCCCAAGGACCAGTCGGTGATCCGCATGACCTGGCTGACCCGCGACGGCGAAGATCCGGTCGAGACGCTGAAACTTGAACTGCTCGAAAAGGTCGTGCGGATCGAACTGACCGAAACCCTGCGCGAAAAGCTGGGCAAGGTCTATTCCCCGGCGGCGGGCAGCGATACCTCACGCACCTGGCGCGGCTATGGCATTTTCGGGCTGGCAGCGTCGGTAAATATCACCGAACTTCCGGCCACCCGCGCCGCCATCACCGAAACGCTGGCCGAACTGCGCACCCGCCCGGTCAGCCCCGATATCCTCCAGCGCGCGCGCCAGCCGATGCTCGAATCGCTCGACAACGCGCTCAAGACCAATCGCGGCTGGCTGACGCTGGTCGACCGCGCGCAGACCGAGGCTGACCGGATCGATCGGTTGCTCAAGGCCGGTGAGCGTCTGAAGGCGCTCACCCCGGCCGATGTGCAGGACATGGCCCGGCGTCACCTCACCCCCGAAGGCGCCGTGGAGATCGATGTCCTGCCCGAAGGCGCCGAGCCGCTCTAGGTGTTCAGTCCCCCGATTCACGCTTTCCGCAACACGCTCTGAATATCCGCCCGTCAGCGGCAACTTCCCCTCAACCGATCCGATAAAACCCGGCCACCCGGTCCAGCGCAAACCGCAGCACCAGTTTGCCACTGCGCGCCGGCCAGCCCAGCGCGCGCTCCGCCTCGGGCAGCGCTTCGCCGGCGCAGACCACCCGCCACAGCACATCCGCCAGCCCCGGACCCGCCACCGCAACCGCCGCGCCAAACCGGTCGCGCGCCGCCATTTGCCGTTCACTCGAATTCAGCCCGCCCCCGGCGCCGCCGCTGACCCGGACCACGTCCCACCGCATCGTGATCCCGGGGGCCAGTTGCGCCATTTCCCAGTCCAGCCGCAGCCGTTCCCCCGCTGCCAGTTGCCGGTCATCAAGGTGGCCCCGCGCGTGCAGCCAGGTCAGCGGTGATTCGGCCAGGTTCACCGTCACGCTGCGCCCGCCGGGGCGCGGCGGATTGCGGCTCGGCCCGGCGATGGTCAGTTCGCGTTCGACCAGTTGGCGTTTCATCGATTCGTGCCCCCTTTGTGTAATGTGGGGCTTGCCAAGTCCCGGGCTTTGTAGGAAAGACGAAAACACCGATATGGTTATATAAAACACCAGGAGGAAACCATGATCAATCGCATTCGCGATATTCGCAAGGAAAAGGGCATGACGCTGGCCGATGTCGCCGCGCACTGCGCGCCGCCGACCACCGCCCAAACCATCGGCCGGCTGGAAACCGGGATGCGCCAGCTATCGCTTACGTGGATGAACCGCATCGCCGCCGCGCTCGAAGTCGAACCGGAACTGCTGGTCCGGGGCGAGGAAAACCAACCGCCCCGCCTGATCGCCCGGCTTGGCGAAACCGGCGCCGAAGCACTCATCCACGCGCGGGATGCGATCCTGCCCACCGCCCTCACCGGCGAAGGCCCGCTGATCGCCTTGTCGGTCGAAGCCAGCGTCGGCGAATATCGCCCCGGCGACCAACTCTGGTTGCGGCAGGTCGGCGAAGAAGAACAGTGGTCGCGGCTGGTCAACCGCGATGTCCTCGCCCCGCGCCCGGCCGGCCGGTTCGCCTTTGGCCGCCTGATCGATCGCAACGGCCGCCGCATCGCCGTCCTGCCCCCCGGCCTTGGCCAGCGGCAACTGGTGATCGACAATCCGGCCTGGCTCGCCGTTGCCGAGATGCTGGTGCGCAAACTGTGACCGTGCGGGTGCTGTCGCTCAGCACGTTGTTCCCCAATCCGGTGCGGCCTGCGTTCGGCGGTTTCGTCGGAAACCAGATGGCGGCACTGGCCCGGCGCGACGATGTCGACCTGACGATGCTCGCCCCGATCGGAGTGCCGCCGTGGCCGCTGTCGTTGCGCGCGCCGTATGCCGCGCTTGCAAAGTTGCCCGCGAGCAGTTCCACCGCCGGTGCAGTCGCGTTGCACCCCCGTTTCAGATTGCTCCCGCTGGTGGGCGGTGACAGCAATCCGCAGCGCCTCGCCCGCGCCGTCCTGCCGCTGGTCCGCCGGCTCCATGCAGAGTGTCCGTTCGACGTGGTGGATGCCCAGTTCTTCTTCCCCGACGGCCCCGCCGCAGCGATAATAGCCCGTGAAATCAACGTTCCGCTCACGATCAAGGCGCGCGGGTCCGACATTCACCGGTGGGGCGCCCGCCCCCGGGCGCTCGCCCAGATCCGCGCCGCCGGAATGCAGGCCGCACAGTTGCTGGCCGTCTCCGCCGCGCTCAAGCAGGATATGGTCGCCCTCGGCTTGCCGGAGGAGCGAATCGCGGTCCATTACACCGGGCTGGACCACACTCGCTTCACCCCCACGCCGCGCGCAGTGGCCCGTGAAACTCTAGGGTTATCAGATGGTTATTTTCTGCTGGCGACCGGCGCGCTGATCCCGGTCAAGGGCCAGACCCTCGCCATTCAGGCCCTCGCCGAACTGCCCGGAACAACCCTCGCGTTCGCCGGCGCCGGCCCCGACGAAACCGCCCTGAAGGCCCTCGCCGGGCGGCTTAACTTATTGGATCGCGTCCGTTTTCTCGGACAAGTCAGCCATGCCGAACTGCCCTTGTGGCTCTCCGCCGCCGACGCGCTGGTGCTACCGTCCGAACGCGAAGGCCTCGCCAATGCGTGGATCGAAGCCCTTGCCTGCGGTACCCCCTTGATAATCCCCGATATTGGCGGCGCGCGCTAAGTTGTCACCGCACCGTCAGCCGGCCGCATCGCCGATCGCACCCCAGCCGCAATCGCCGCCGCCATCCGCGAAATCTTGCAACAATCACCCAGCCAAGCCGACGTCACATCTCATGCAAAACGGTTCAGCTGGGAAACAAACGCGGCGGAACTGTCAGGACATTTCCACCGTGTTTCAAGGCTTTAGGACTGTTCGCGGGCCAGCCGCTCCTGCTGGTCCAGCTTGGACTCGCTCGGCACGAAGCTCTTGGACGTCACCTTCAGCCAGATCAGGATCGGCGCCGCCATGTAGATCGAGCTATAGGTACCGACGAAGATGCCAAGCGTGATAGCGGCAGTGAACCCGAAGATCACGCTCGGGCCAAGGATCAGCAACGCAACCAGCGTAATCAGCATCGACAGCGAAGTCGCGATGGTGCGCGCCAATGTCTCGTTGACTGACAGGTCAAGCAGCTCGGGCAGCGGCATCTTTCTGTATTTCTTCAGATTTTCGCGGATCCGGTCATATACGACGATGGTGTCGTTGAGCGAATATCCGATCAGCGTCAGCAGCGCGGCGACGATGTTGAGATCGAATTCCATCTGGGTCAGCGCGAACAATCCCAGCGTCAGGGTTACGTCATGCGCAAGGCTGAACAGCGCCCCGACGCCGAACTGCCATTCGAACCGAATCCAGATATACACCGCCACCGCCAGCGCGGCGAGGCCCAGCGCCTGAAACGCGGTCCAGCCCAATTCCTTGGAAACCTTGCCGGAAACCGAATCGACCCCGTCAACCCGGGCATCGGCATGACGCGCCTTGATTTCCGCCATGATCTTCTTGGCCATCGCATCGGCCAAACCCGGGTCCTTGTCCGAACCCGCCGGCAACTTCATCCGGATCGAGATTTCGTTGGGCTTACCAAACTGCTGAATGATCGGCTCGCCAAAGCCGAGCGCGGACACTTCATCGCGCAGCGCACCGACCGGCGCGGCAGCGGATTGGGTGAACGTCACGCGGGTCATCTGGCCGCCGACAAAATCGACGCCCATGTTCAGCCCCTTGGTGAACACCAGCGTCAGGCTCGCCGCCATCAGCAGCAGGCTGACCGCGTAGAACGGCACCCGCCAGCGCAGGAAGCGGATGTTGGTATGATCGGGAACGAGCTTGAGGAGTTTCATGGCTTGCTCTCCCGTTACAGCACGAGGTCAGCCGGACGCGTCTTGCGCAGCCAGCCGGCGACCCACATGCGGGTCAGGGTTACGGCGGTGAACACCGAGGTGACGATGCCGATGACCAGCACGACCGCGAAGCCCTTGATCGGCCCGGTCCCGAACACGAACATCAGCGTGGCGGCGATCACGTTGGTGATGTTCGCATCGAAGATCGCGCGGCGGGCTTCCTTGTAGCCCAGTTCCACGGCCTGGAACACGCGCCGGCCGCGATGCTGTTCTTCACGAATACGCTCGTAAATCAGCACGTTGGCATCAACTGCCGCGCCGATCGTCAGCACGAATCCGGCGATGCCCGGCAAGGTCAGCGTGGTATTGAGGATCGCCATGACCCCCAGGATCATCAGCATGTTGATCATCAGCGCAACGCAGGCATAAATCCCGAACCGGCCGTAAGTAACGACGATGAAGGTCATCAGCGCGGCCGCGCCGACCAGCATCGCGATCATGCCCTTCTTGACCGAGTCCGCACCGAGGTCCGGCCCGACAGTGCGTTCCTCGACCACCTTGAGATCGACCGGCAACGCGCCCGAGCGCAGCGCGATGGCCAGCTGGTTGGCGCTTTCGGTGGTGAAGCTGCCCGAGATCTGGGCGCTGCCGCCCAGGATCGGCTCGTTGATGTTCGGCGCGGACAAAACCTTGCCATCGAGGATGATGGCAAAGGGCCGGTTGACGTTCTCGGTCGTCAGCTTGGCGAACTTGCCGCCGCCGGCCTGGTCGAAGGTGATCGAGA
>JANLUV010000128.1:0-11980 GCA_031363685.1 Alphaproteobacteria bacterium
AATTGCGCCATCCGCCGGGCCCGATCGGCCCGGCGCGCGGGGTCACAGGTCTTCGAGCAGCAACAGTTCGAGATCGGCCACCAGCCGAAGCTGGGGCAGGTGTTCGTGCGTCACTTCGGCGACGCTGGCGTCGGCGACGAGCTGGCCCGGGATATCGAATTCGTGTTCGCCAAGCGCCGCGACGAGGCGCTCGCCGGCGGCGACCGCTTCGGGGCCTTCGAAGGCCAGCGTGATGGTGTGGCGCGTGCCGGAGAAGGTGGCGCTGGCCCACGGCCGTTCGGCGTGGCGAACCAGATCGGCGCGGCCTTCGCCCAGTTTCAGGACCTCACCGAGCAGGCGCATCCAACTGCCGCGGGTGCCATCACGCCGGATAGTGGCACGTTCGGTGAGCGAATCGCGGAAATCAAACAGCATGGACATCGCTCCCGTATGTGTTCATGAAATGTTCTATACGACTTGCCGTAGCAGGGCGGGGTGTCCGCCCATTGCGCAAATCCTCGACGAAGCGCGGATCGTGCGCGGCCAGTCGGCCGAACTTGGTCCACGGCATCCCGGTTTCCCTTAGAAAACGCTCTATTCTGCGTAACAACATCCAGCCCCCCGGTGGCGAATCACTCAATCTGTTCCCCTTACATTCTCGGATAAATCCTACTTGTCTAGGAAAAATACTTCGTCTATGTAGGATTCATGGTTACCACCGAATCCCGCACCCGCCTGCTTGCCCTTGCCGACGAAAGGGGGGTCAGCTTGTCCGCTCTGTCTGCCTTGATTGGTAGAAATTCTACGTATTTACAGCAGTTTGTGCGGAAAGGCAGTCCGCGCAAACTGGAAGAGAGCGATCGCCGTAAACTGGCTGCATTCTTGGGTGTGGGCGAAGCCGAACTGGGCGCGCCAGAGGATATTTCCCATAGAGATATCAAGGCGATGGATGGTAAATTGCCTATTAACCACGACTGGTTGGATATTCCCCGGCTCGGCATCGACGCATCGGCGGGGTCGGGCGCGTTTTCTGCCGGAATGGAACAGCCGATCGGGGTGTTCCGGTTCTCGGCGCGGTGGCTGCGGGGGCAGGGGCTGGAGCCGGCGATGCTGAGCGCGATCCAGGTGGCGGGCGATTCGATGGAGCCGCTGCTGCGCGATGGCGACGAGATTCTGGTCGACCGTTCGCCGCGTCCGTTGCGCGATGGCATTCATGTCGTGCGGGTGGGCGAGGCGCTGCTGGTCAAGCGTGTGCAGACCGGCGTGCCCGGGCGCCTGATCCTCGAAAGCGCCAATCCGGCCTATCGGCCGATCGAACTCGATCCGCGCGAAATCGAAGTGATCGGCCGCGTGGTGTGGAAAAGCGGGCGGCTGTAAGCTTTCCGTTGATTCCCGGCGCTGACAGCGCCATCTCCGCAACCATGTCCGAGACCTTATCCCAGCCATTGCCGCTGCGCGCCGCCATCGTCCCCGTTACCGCGTTCGAGCAGAACTGTTCGCTGCTGTGGTGCACCAGCACCATGCGCGGCGTGCTGATCGATGCCGGGGGTGATCTGCCCCGGCTGCGCCAGGCGATCGAACAAGCCGGAATAACGGTGGAAAAGCTGCTGGTGACGCATGGCCACATGGATCACTGCGGGATGACCGGGGTGCTGGCGCAGGAACTCGGCGTGCCGATCGAAGGCCCGCACGAGAATGACCGCTTCTGGATCGAAGGGCTGGAGGAAGCTTCCGCCCGGTATGGCATGGAAGGCCACACGTTCGAGCCGGATCGCTGGCTCAAGGATGGCGACACGGTGACTTTCGGCGAGATCACGCTCGATGTGCTGCATTGCCCGGGGCATACGCCCGGCCACGTGGTGTTTTTCCACGCGCCGTCGCGGCTCGCGGTGGTGGGCGACGTGTTGTTCCAGGGATCAATCGGGCGAACCGATTTTCCCCGCGGCAATCATCAGGACCTGCTCGATTCGATCCGGGGCAAGCTGTGGCCGCTGGGCGACGACGTGACCTTCATCCCCGGCCACGGCAGCACCAGCACCTTTGGTGCCGAGCGCCGGACCAACCCGTTCGTGGCCGACAAACGCTTCGGGTAGGCGACAACCCCATATAATAGGTTACAGGCCCTAAATACGGCCGAGCGAGGCGAGTACGGCGGCGATCACCAGCACCAGTTGCAGGACCATCCCGGTGGCTATCCCGAGCGGGCGACCGGCGCGGAACGATCCGTCCATGCCGATGGCGTGGGCGATGCGCCCGAGCACGAACACCGCACCCAGCGGCGCCAGCCACAACCCGCCCTTGCCGGACAGTTCGACCACGCCGACCATCAGCAGTGTCAGCGGGACCTGTTCGGCGAAGTTCAGTTGCGCCCGCATCCGGCGCACCAGCAGTTCGTTGCCGCCATCACCGACCGAGATGCCCGCCTTGGTCCGCAACTGGCCGATCCGCATGGTAAGCCAGAAATTGACCACGAGCGCGGCGGCGCCCAGGCATAATGTGGTTGGTAGCAGCATTGCGGAAATCTCCCCTCCGGATAGCCTTGCCGATGGCCGTGCGGGTGCTAGCCCGGCAATGCTTGCAACGCACGATAAATTCGCTATAGGCGCGCCTTCGCTCCGCCGGCCCCTCGGGCTTTCGTGCGGGTCTTTGCCAGACACGATCAAATTCAGGAACAGGTGCCGAGATGGCTGTCCCTAAAAGAAAAACCAGCCCTTCCCGCCGGGGTATGCGCCGCAGCCATGATGCGCTGAAGGTCGACGCTTTCCACGAGTGTTAGAACTGCGGTGAACTGAAGCGCCCGCACAACCTGTGCACGGCCTGCGGTCACTATAACGGGCGCGAGATCATCGCTGTCGGACTCTGAGCCTTAAACAAGCGAGGTTGGGGGGATGAGCCTGCCGCGTATCGCCGTTGACGCGATGGGCGGTGATGTGGGTGTGCGCGTCATGATCGAGGGCGCCGCACTTGCGCGCCGTCGTCATGAGCAATTCAAGTTCCTGCTGGTCGGCGACCAGCCCCAGATCGAGGCTGCGCTTCAGGACCATCTCAACTTGCGCGCCGCGTCTGAGATCGTCCACGCGCCCGACACGATCCGCGGCGAGGAGAAGCCCAGCCAGGCCCTGCGCCGCGCCAAGTCCACATCGATGGGCATGGCGATCGACGCCGTTAAAAAGGGCCGGGCGGGCGCCGCAGTCAGTGCCGGCAACACCGGCGCGTTGATGGCGATCAGCAAGCTGGCCTTGCGCACCCTGCCGGGGATCGACCGGCCGGCGCTCGCCGGGCTGTTGCCGACGTTGGGTGAGAATGACCTGGTCATGCTCGACCTGGGCGCCAACACCGATTGCGATGCGCGCAACCTGGCCCAGTTCGCGATCATGGGGGCGGCCTATTCGCGGATCGTCACCGGCCTGGCATCGCCGCGCGTGCGGCTGCTCAACATCGGCACCGAAGAGATCAAGGGCACCGACACGCTGCGGGTTGCGGCCAACCAGCTCAAGGACGCGGCCGACCAGCTGGCGCTGTCGTTCGAAGGCTTTATCGAGGCCGACAAGCTGTGCCGCGGCGATGTTGACGTGGTGGTGACCGACGGGTTCTCGGGCAATATCGCGCTCAAGGCGGTTGAAGGCACCGCGCGGTTCGTGGCCGACCTGCTGCGGCGCTCGTTCGCCAGTTCGCTGCGCTCGAAAATCGGTTTCCTGATTTCCAAGCCGGCAACCGGGCTGCTGAAGCATCACCTCGATCCGAACAACCACAATGGTGCGGTGTTCCTGGGGCTTAACGGCGTGGTCGTGAAAAGCCACGGCAGCGCGAACGCGGCTGGTGTGGCCAATGCCGTCGCGGTTGCCGCGCGCCTGCTCGAGGAAAACCTGACCGAGCGGATCGCCGCCGACCTTGCGCGGTTGGGGGCGGACGGCCTGCGCCAGGCCAGCGGCGCTGCCGGCAAGACAAAAAGCGAAGGGAACGGTTGATGGTCCGTCGTTCGGTGCTCATCGGCACGGGCTCTGCCCTGCCGGCCCGGCTCGTCGATAACGCCGAAATGGCGCTGATTGTCGATACCAGCGACGAATGGATCGTCGAGCGGTCGGGCATCCGCCAGCGCTATATTGCCGGGCCGGGCGAGACGACCGCCAGCCTTGCTACCGAAGCCGCGCGCAACGCGATTGCCGCCGCCGGGATCGAGCCCGCGACGATTGACCTGATCATCCTGGCCACCGCAACGCCCGACCAGACTTTTCCCGCCACCGCGACTATCGTGCAGGATGCGCTGGGCTGTAACGGTGGCATCGCGTTCGATGTTGCAGCGGTGTGTTCGGGGTTCCTTTATGCGCTGGGCGTCGCCGATGCGATGCTGCGTACCGGCATGGCTAAGCGCGCGCTGGTGATCGGCGCAGAAACGTTCAGTCGCATTCTTGATTGGGAAGACCGCACCACCTGCGTTCTGTTCGGCGATGGCGCCGGCGCGGCGCTGCTTGAAGCGCGCGACAGCGACGATCCTGATGCTCCGGGCATACTTGCCACCAAGCTGCATGCCGATGGCGCCCACAACCAGTTGCTGTTTGTCGATGGCGGCCCGTCCACCACCGGCACGGTCGGCAAGGTGCGGATGCGCGGCAAGGAAGTGTTCCGCCACGCGGTGACCAACCTGGCCGACGTGCTGCGCGAAGTGCTGGCCGACACCGGCGTGACGGCGGAGGAGCTGGACTGGGTGGTGCCGCATCAGGCCAACAAGCGCATTCTTGACGGCACGGCGAAGAAGCTGGGCCTGCCGGCGGAAAAGGTCATTGTCACGGTCGATCGCCACGCCAACACCTCGGCCGCCTCGGTTCCGCTTGCGCTGGACGTTGCCATCCGCGACGGACGGATCAAGCCGGGCCAGCTTGTCATGCTCGAGGCGATGGGCGGCGGGTTCACCTGGGGCGCCAGCCTGATCCGTATCTAAGCCAGCCGAATGTGCCGCTTTGCCGCATTGCAAAGGGTTATCGTTTTGGCACAACACATTGCGTTGCCTTTCTGCGCGAGTTCTGTAATCTCCGAAGTGGAGGTTGCGCTCGTAATCTTGGGGGAAGGGGCTGGAATGCGTTCCATGAGTACGCTTACTCGTGCTGATTTGGCTGATGCGATCAATCGCAAGCTCGGTTTTTCACGCGCAGAATCACTCGGAATTGTCGAATCGATCCTTGGCCACGTGTGCGATGCACTGGCCGAAGGAGAGAACGTGAAGATCTCGGGCTTCGGTACGTTTTTGCTGCGTGACAAGGCGCAGCGAATCGGTCGCAACCCCAAGACCGGCATCGAAGTTACGATCACCCCGCGCCGGGTGATGACTTTCCGTGCCAGCCAGATGCTCAAGGACTACATAGCCCAGGCATGACACCGGCATGAGCGAATTCGCCTCTCCAACCCTGTTCGATGACGGCAAGGCCCCCGAAGCCTTGCGGACGATCGGGGAAGTGGCGAACGCGCTGCGCATCCGCCAGCACGTGCTGCGCTATTGGGAAGAACAGTTCCCGATGCTGCGCCCGCTGAAGCGCAGCGGTGGCCGGCGGTATTATCGTCCTGACGATGTTGCGCTGGTCGAATCGATCGACCGGCTGGTCCATCGCGACGGCTATACGCTGCGCGGTGCGCGGCTGGTGCTGGAAGGCAACGTCAGCGATGCCGCAGCCGAGCGGACGGCAGCCGTGCCGCCGGATGCGCGGGCCGGATCGGAAGTTGCCGGAGATTTTCTGCCGGAGGTGCACGCCATTCGCGCCCGCCTTGGCGCCGCGCTGGACGACTGACGCGCTGAACCGCAGGGTCAGAGCCGCGT
Organism: Alphaproteobacteria bacterium; assembly: GCA_031363685.1. Lineage (GTDB taxonomy): Bacteria > Pseudomonadota > Alphaproteobacteria > Sphingomonadales > Sphingomonadaceae > Novosphingobium. Next base: position 5,789 of record JANLUV010000128.1, read on the forward strand.
GCATGCAAACCGATCTACCGACGGGGGTTTGCAGTGATGCAGATTTTCTGTTCCGCACGACGAACCAACTGGTCAACCCGTCAATCGATCAGTTGCGGCCCCAGATCAGGATCAAGATCGCGCGGGCGGACCAGATGCAGCAACATTGCGCAGCCGTCGTCGATATCCGCCCAGTGATCGATGCCGAGTTCGAGCACGGCGTAAGTCGCAGTCGGGAATTTCTCCTCGACCAGCGCGCGTAGCGGTGACGTGCCGTCATCGGGCACCAGATCGAAGATCAGGTCTTCCAGACCCGGATTGTGGCCGACCATCAGGACCCGGTCGATATCGTCGGGCTGTTCGCGCAGCACGTCGGTCAGCGTGGCCGAACTGGCGAGGTAGATCCGCCGGTCCCATTCGAGCGGGATCGTGCGCCGGGCTGCGGCCGCCGCGATCTCGATCGTCTGCGCCACGCGCACTGCGGGGGATGCCACGATCCGCTGCCACGCCTGGCCATGTTCGACGATGTGCTGGCTCATCACAGCCGCGCCCTTGCGCCCGCGTCCGTTCAGCGGGCGATCGAAATCGCGCGCGCGGGCATCGTGCCAATCGGACTTTGCGTGGCGGAAAAGACCCAGGAGCTTCATGCTGATCCGGCGTGAGGAGAGGGAACGGCGGCAGGCGAGGCGGCCTGCACCGTTCCTGAAACACCGCCGGCCACCCGTTGTAAAGCCTCGTCGAGCGTAACGCGGTGGATCGGGGTTCCCGCCGGGAACGCGCCGAGCAGGCGGCTGGGGAATGCGGACGAGAGCACCACGAAATGCCCGCGATCATCCTTGCTGCGGATCAGCCGCCCGAACGCCTGCGCCAGCCGCGCGCGGATGATCCGGTCATCATGGGCCGCACCGCCGCCGCCCTGCGCGGCTGCGGCCGCCCGCCGCGCGCGGTGGAGGATCGAAGGTTTGGGCCACGGCACCTGCTCCATCACCACCAGCCGCAGCGAATGGCCCGGCACGACCACCCCGTCGCGCAGTGCATCGGTGCCGAGCAACGAGGCGCGCGGTTCGTCGCGGAATATATCCACCAGCGTGCCGGTGTCGATCGGATCGACATGCTGCGCATAAAGCGGCAGGCCGCCGCGCGCCAGCCGGTCGGCGATGCGGCCATAGACCGCGCGCAGCCGCCGGATCGCGGTGAACAACCCCAGCGCACCGCCGCCCGCTGCCTCGATCAGCCGCGCATAAGCGGCGGCCAGTCCCGGAAGATCGCCTTTCGCGACGTCGGTGACGATCAGCACTTCGGCCTGCCGGGCATAATCGAACGGACTTTCCGCGACGGTCAGGTGCGGATTGCCCTCGACATGACCGGCGCCGCTGCGGATGATCGCGGTGGCCCAGTCTTCGGCCTTGGCATCGCCGTCCGGTCCGGTCCGGTCCATCAGCGTGGCGCTGGTCAGCATCACTCCGTGCGCGGGCTCCAGCACAGTGCGGGCGAACGGCTTCATCGGATCGAGGTAATGGCGGTGCAGCCCGACATCGAATTCGCGCGCGTCCGACCGATCTACCGCCAGCCAGTCGACGAATTCCGGATCGGCCGGTCCGCCGAGCCGTTCCAGCAAAGCCTCCCATGCGGCGAGCAGATCGATCCGCCACGCCAGCGAATGCCGCGCGCCTTCGATGCGGGCGCGGCCTTGCGGATCGAGCCAGTCGGGCGGATCGGCCATGATCGCCTCGAGCCGCACGCCCAGCCGGATCAGCGGCTGGCGCAAAGCGGCGAGGGCGGCTTGCGCTGCGCCCGCCAGTTCGATGAATTCTCCGGGCAACTGTGCCGCTTCGGTTTCGAGGCCATAGCCCGCTTCCTGCCCGCCGCTTTCGTCGCGCGCGAACACGGTGGCGCGCACCCCGGCGAACAATTCTTCCAGCGGCCCGGATGGTGCGCCTTCGTTCAGCCGTTGCAGCCAGCCGTCGCCGGGCAGGGCTTCGGCTGCCTCACGCGCGGCGGCGATGGCCTTGCCGCCGGGTTCGTCATAGCTGGCGATATCGGCGAGGCGTGCGGACAGGCCCCGGCGGCGCCCCTTGGAGCCGCGCTCCGGCCCGATCACCCAGCGGCGCAGTTCGATTGCTTCGGCCCCGCTCAGCGTAGCGGCGAAGGTGGAATCGGCCGCCTCGAACACGTGGTGGCCTTCGTCGAACACGATCCGCGTCGGTCGCTGCGCCACGTCGCGCCCGCGCGCGGCGTTGATCATCACCAGGGCGTGATTGGCGATCACCAGATCTGCCTGCGCCGAGGCGCGTGCTGCGCGTTCGATGAAGCATTTGCGGTAATGCGGGCACCCGGCATAGATGCATTCGCCGCGCCGATCGGTCAGCGCCGCGATGCCGCGCTGGCGGAACAGCGTGCCCAGCCAGCCGGGCAGATCGCCGCCGATCATGTCGCCGTCCTGGCTGTAGGCCGCCCAGCGCGCGACCAGTTGCGCCAGGATCGCAGCGCGTCCGCCGAACCCGCCCTGCAGTGCGTCTTCGAGGTTCAGCAGGCAGAGGTAATTTTCGCGGCCTTTGCGCACCACCACCGGGGGCGAGCCATCGGCGCGGGTGGTGGGCCAGGCGCGCCGGCTTTCGCGGCGCAGTTGCCGCTGCAGCGCCTTGGTATAAGTCGAGACCCAGACCGTTCCGCCGGACTGTTCGGTCCACAGCGAGGCGGGTGCAAGATAGCCCAGCGTCTTGCCGATCCCGGTGCCGGCCTGTGCCAGCACCACATGGGGCGCTGCCTCGCGCCGCCGGGGGGCAAAGACTTGCGCGACATCGGCGGCATAGGCCTGCTGGCTGGGGCGCTGTTCCGCATCGCTGCCGGTCAGCCGCGCGAGCCGCGCCACGACCTCCTCGCGATCGAGCGTGACTTGGGCCGGTTGGGGGCGTTCGGGCGTTTCGTCCCATTCGGGCAGGCGGGCGAACAGCCAGCGCTCGGCCCGCTCGGGCTTGCGGAGCCGCCCGGCGAGCAGGGTCGCCCACGGCCAGCGCAGCCGGGCGAGCGATTGGACCTGAGTCCATGCCCCCTCACGCTCGGCCCAGTCCGCGCTTTCGCAGGTTTCCAGCAGCACCGCCGCGGCCTGTTGCAACAGCGCCGGAACATCCTCGTCCCCCGCCGGTTCAGTCAGCCCCAGCGCATGGGCAAGGCCCTTTGCGGTCGGCACCATGAAGCGCGCGGGATGGATGAAGGCGTACAGTTCCAGCAGGTCCAGCCCGGACAGATCCGGATAGCCGAGCCGGCTGGCCACCAGCGGGGCATTGAGCATGAGCAGCGGGGTATCGGCCGCCGCGACGATCGCCTCGCCCTTGCCCACGCCCCGGGTGCCGGTCCCCGGTGAGGCGGCGGCGCCGCGCAGCCAGCACCCGCCGTGGCTGGCGTGGAGCGCGGGCAAAGTGAGGGGCAGGGCGGCCATACCCGCAGGCTTAGAACGAAACTGGAACGGAGGGCAAGCCGCTGAAACCCGGCATACCAGCGGCGATTGTCAGTTGCGGTGGAACAACCATTCCCACAACGACCGCTCGCGGTCCTCGACCATGCTCTGGATCGGGCCGTGAATGGCGCGCCGCATCCCGGGATCGAGCGGCGGGCGCGGCCCGGACCAATGCCGGTTCGGGCAGTTTGCGCCGTTACGGTAACGCGTTTCGGAAGTCGCCATCTGCCCCGCTCCTGTTACCGGACGCCGGGCACCGCGATGAGGCCGGACAGTCCTGCTGGTTGACGAAACGTGCCAAGCCGCCTGCCGGTTCCGGCCCTTGCGATGAACCGAAGCAGTGGTTACCCCGGGTCACGGCGATAACGGGGTAGATAATGGCGGAAATCGATGGATCGGCAGTGGTAAAAACCTGGCTTACCGCTGATCGCTTGCTGGAAGATTCCTATCGCCTGGCCAACCGCATCCTCGATTCGGACTTTCGCCCGACGCATATCGTCGGGATCTGGCGCGGCGGCGCTCCGGTCGGGATCGCAGTACAGGAACTGCTGCAGTACAACGGGCTGGAATGCGATCACATCGCGATCCGCACGACGTCCTATGCCGGGATCGACCGCCAGAACGATGAAGTGCGGGTCTATTCACTGGGCTACCTGATCGACACGCTGAACCCTGAAGACCGGCTGGTGGTGGTGGACGACGTGTTCGATTCCGGCCGCTCGGTCCAGGCCTTCATCCGCGAACTGACCGCGCGCTGCAGTCACAACATGCCGAACGACGTGCGGATCGCCACCGTCTACTGGAAACCGCGCGGCAACCAGACGGCGTTGAAGCCGGACTTCCATGTGCACGAAACCAACGACTGGCTGGTGTTCCCGCACGAAATCTGCGGCCTCAGCGTCGAGGAAATCCGCGCGAACAAGCCGCAAGCGGCGGTGATCCTGCGCGAGGGGGAGTGACGGTTGCCGGAAGGGCGGACCCCTTCCGGCAACGCTGACTGCGGATCACCAGCGATCGCGCGATTCCCGGTCGATCCAGCGGTCCAGCCGGTCATACCGCTCGGCGATCCACTGGATCGCACCCCAGTCGCGCGCTGCACATGGGCGGCGCTGACGATCTTCCAGCCGGTCGATCTGGTCGTTGATACGGCGGGCTTGCCAGCGGTCGATATCGCCATGGCGCACTTCGCGGCGGAGCCGGTCTTCCAGGCGGTCCGCCCGCGCGCCCGAACACACTGCCCGGATGCGCCAGTTGTCACCATATCCCCGGCGCGGGCCGTCATGGTTCCAGCCGCCGCGATGGCCGCCATCGTAGCCGCCCCAGTTTTGCGCCTGTGCCGGAGCGCCAGCGACCAGCGCCGAACTCACTGCCGAGCATAGCGCGGCAGCAATCCAGATTTTACGCATCACGATCTCCTTTATTCTTCCGTTCCCTGTCGTGATTCTTTTACGCCAGATGATCTGGCGGGATTTTGAACGCGGCTGTAGGCATTCGTTCAGAAATCCGAAGCTGACTGTGAACAAGGCCCGGGGCATCGCGCGCCATTCGCGCTTGCGCCGCAGCGCTGCATCCGCAAAAGGCCGGGGATGACCGAAGCCGCACTCAACAGCCCCGAAGTTCTCGCCGCCGCGCAGGTTTCCAAGGCGTGGCCCTTCGATGAAGCGCGCAAGCTGCTCAAGCGGTATCCGCACGGCAAGCATGGTGCACCGGTGCTGTTCGAAACCGGGTATGGCCCGTCGGGCCTGCCGCACATCGGCACGTTCCAGGAAGTGCTGCGCACCACACTGGTCCGCCGGGCGTATGAAGTGCTGAGCGCCGATGAAACCGGAACGTCCGGGGCGACGCGGCTGGTGGCGTTTTCGGATGACATGGACGGGCTGCGCAAGGTGCCCGACAACGTGCCCAACCAGGGACTGCTGGCGGCGCATATCGGCCACCCGCTCAGCCGCATTCCCGATCCGTTCGACCGGTACGAAAGCTTCGCCCATCACAACAACGCCAAACTGCGCCAATTCCTTGACCAGTTCGGGTTCGATTACGAATTCGTCTCGGCTTCCGATCGCTATAATTCGGGCGGGTTCGACGAGGCGCTGAAGAACGTGCTGCGCCATTACGACGCGATCATGGCGATCATGCTGCCGACCCTGCGCGAAGAACGCCGGCAGACGTATTCGCCGGTCCTGCCGATCTCGCCCACCACGCGGCAGGTGTTGCAGGTGCCGATCACGGTCGTCGATGCCGAAGCCGGGATCATCCGGTTCCATGATCTGGGCGAGGATATCGAGCATTCGATCCTTGGCGGGCAGGCCAAGCTGCAGTGGAAGGTTGACTGGGCGATGCGCTGGGTTGCGCTGGGCGTCGATTACGAGATGTGCGGCAAGGACCTGACCGACAGCGTCATCCAATCGGGCAAGATCGCGCAAGTGCTGGGCGGCCGCCGGCCGGAAGGGCTGATTTACGAGCTGTTCCTGGACGAGAAGGGCGAGAAGATCTCCAAGTCCAAGGGCAACGGGCTGACCATCGACCAGTGGCTGACTTATGGCAGCGACGAAAGCCTGGGCTTCTATCTGTTCCGCGAACCCAAGAGCGCCAAGCAGCTGCACGTGGGCATAATCCCGCGCGCGGTTGACGAATACTGGCAGTTCCGCGAAAAACTGGCGAGCCAGCCGATCGAGCAGCAACTGGGCAACGCCGCATGGCATTTGCTGCGCACCAACGGCTATCACGGCGGGGCGGGGGACAGCCTGCCGGTGACC
>JANLUV010000129.1:0-5238 GCA_031363685.1 Alphaproteobacteria bacterium
GGCACCGCGCGCGTCCTTCGACAGGCTCAGGACGAGCGGGGTTGGGGTGCAGGAAAGACTTTGGAGCGCCATCATACCGTCCACCCCGGGAACTTTTCGGCCCAGCCGGCCTGGTTCTTCGTGATCCACGCCTCGCACGAACCCTTGGCCAGATCGCGCACCCGGCCGATGTAGCTGGCGCGTTCCTGCACCGAAATCACGCCGCGCGCCTGCAACAGGTTGAACAGGTGGCTGGCCTCGATCGCCTGATCGTAGGCCGAAAGCGGAATTTCGGCGGCGATGCAACGCTGGCATTCAGCCTCGGCATGGCGAAAGCCGGCGAACAGTTGCTCGGTATCCGCGATCTCGAAGTTGTATTTCGACTGCTGCTTCTCGTTTTCGAGGAACACGTCGCCATACGATACGCCGTGGTCGTTGAACTTCAGGTCATAAACCCGGTCGACGCCCTGGATGTACATCGCCAGCCGCTCCAGCCCGTAAGTCAGTTCGCCCGCCACCGGCTTGCAATCGAACCCGCCGATCTGCTGGAAATAGGTGAACTGGGTCACTTCCATCCCGTCGCACCAGACTTCCCAGCCCAGCCCCGACGCGCCCAGCGTCGGGCTTTCCCAGTCATCCTCGACAAAGCGGATATCGTGCGCCAGCGGATCGATGCCGATCGCGGCCAGGCTTTGCAGGTACAATTCCTGCAGGTTGTCGGGGTTGGGCTTCAGGATCACCTGATACTGGTAATAGTGCTGCAGCCGGTTCGGATTCTCGCCATAGCGGCCATCGGTCGGCCGGCGCGAGGGCTGGACATAGGCCGCGCTCCACGGCTCCGGCCCCAGCGCGCGCAACGTGGTGGCCGGGTGGAACGTGCCCGCACCCATCCGCATGTCAAAAGGCTGGAGGATCAGGCAGCCCTGCGCGCTCCAGAACGCGTGGAGGCGCAGGATCATGTCCTGAAACGACAGCGGTGCGGTGACTTCGGCCATGCCGCGCCCTTTGGCGGATGGGGCGCGGGGAATCAACCATCGGGTTGGAGCGATGCACCAAGCGGATAATCGTTCACGCGCAGATTTTTGTTCATCGGTTGTCAGGCCTGCACGCTATAGGCCTGCATCATGCGCCATCTGCTTCGTACCATCGCCCTTGCCGTTTCGCTCGTGCTGGCCTGGCTTGCGCCGACCGCGCAGGCGCAGGACACCGCACCGGTTGCCAGTGCAAGCGCCGCTCCGGCCACCCCTGCGGAACGCGCCCGGCCCGCCTTGTGGAAAATCGCCGACCGCGATACCACTATCTACCTGTTCGGCACGATCCACGCGCTGCCCGCCGGGATCGACTGGCTGCACGGGCCGCTCGCCGATGCGCTCACGCGGTCGGACCAGCTGGTCACTGAAATCCCGGCGACTGCGGCCGCCGATATGCAGTCTGCCGTGCTGAAAAGCGCGATGCTGCCCGCCGGGCAGAGCCTGCGGGCGATGCTGCCCGATGCCGACCGCACGCGATTCGAACAGGCGATGGGCCAGTTCGACTTGCCGGTCGAGGCGTTCGACCGGTTCCAGCCGTGGTATGCCGCCGTCGCGCTGACATCATTGCCGCTGGCCAAGGGCGGATATTCCGCCGCCAACGGCGTTGAACCGATGATCGCCGCCGCTGCGCAAAAGCAGGGCAAGCCGCGGATGGGGCTGGAAACCGCCGCCTACCAGTTGGCGATGTTCAATTCGCTGCCGCTGGAGGTGCAGAAACGCTACCTGCACGAAGTGCTGGATGGACTGCCGACGCTGGACCAGCAGTTGCAGGACATCATCCGCGAATGGAGCGCCGGGCATGCCGACAAGCTTGCCGCGCTGCTGAACGAGAATGAAGACGATCCAGTCATGGTCAAGGCCCTGCTGACCGATCGCAACCGGATGTGGGCGCAGTGGCTGCGGCTGCGGATGAAGCGGCCGGGCATCGTGTTTCTGGCGGTCGGCGCGGGGCATCTGGCGGGGCCGGACAGCTTGCTGGAGCTGGTGGGCAAGGCGGGCCTCAACCCGGTGCGGGTGCAGTAAGCCAGTGAAGCGCTGGTGGGCATTACCGGCCATCGCCGCGCTGGGCGCGTGCCAGCCAGCGCTGCCCGCGAAGCCCGCGCTGTGGGAAGTGACTGGCCCGGCGGGTGAACGGGCATGGCTGTTCGGCACGATCCACGCCCTGCCGCGCCCGGTTGCCTGGCGCACCGCGCCGGTTGGCCAGGCGCTGGATGCGGCTGATGGGCTGGTGCTGGAAATCGCCCGGATCGATGACGATGCCGCGACCGCGCAAGTGCTGGCGCGCCTTGCCCGCACGCCGGGACAGGTGCTTTTGTCCCAGCGGATCGATCCGGCGCTGCGGCCCGCGCTTCAGACGCTGCTGGCGGATCACGGCCTGACCGACGCGCAATTTTCCGAGGTGGAGACCTGGGCCGCGGCGCTTACGCTGGCGCAGGTGCTGCAAACGGGCGCCGATACCGGCAACGGGATCGACCGGGCGCTGGCCCAGTCCGCGATCGGCAAGCCGGTGGGCGAACTGGAAGGCGCGGAGAAACAGCTCGGCATTTTTGACCGCCTGCCCGAACGCGAGCAGCGCGATCTGCTGGCGGAGGTGGTGCGCAGCGCCGGGGAACCGGATGACGATACCCGTATCGCCGATGCCTGGCGGCAGGGCGACGTCAACGCCATCGCGGCAGCCACGCACGCGGGTTTGCTGGCCGATCCGGAACTGCGCGAGGCGCTCTATTCTGCGCGCAACCGCGACTGGGCTACGCAGATCGAGGCGATGCTGAAAGCCGGTCGGCACCCGTTCGTGGCGGTCGGCGCGGCGCACCTGGCCGGGGCGGACGGGGTGCCCGCGCTGCTGGCCGCGCGCGGGTGGACGGTGCGGCGGATCGAATAAGCCGGATCGTCCTGCTGCTGCTTGCATTTCCGGGGTTTTGCGGCTATCGGCCCGCGCTTCCCGTTATGGTCATCCCTGGAGGCGTGGCGGGTATTACTGGAACTTTTTCCGTTTTCGAAAGGCAAGATCATGAGCGATACGCTTAACCTGCCGGCCGAGACGCGTGATCGGGTTGGCAAGGGAGCCTCCCGGGTGCTGCGTCGTGAAGGCCGCGTCCCCGCCGTTGTTTACGGCGGCAATGAGGAACCCCTCAGCATTCACGTTGAAGAAAAGGAACTGATTCGTCAGCTGATGACCGGTCACTTCTTCAACTCAATCGTCGAAGTCGAGGTTGGCGGCGTCAAGGTGCGGACCCTGCCCAAGGACGTCGCCTTCCATCCCGTCAGCGATCGCCCGCTTCACGCCGATTTCCTGCGCGTTTCGGCCGATTCCAAGGTGCACGTCGCAGTCCCGGTCGTGTTCATCAACGAAACCGCGTCGCCCGGCCTCAAGAAGGGCGGCGTGATCAACATCGTCCGCCACGAGCTGGAACTGGTGTGCGAGCCGGGCCTGATCCCGAACGACATCCAGATCGACGTGACCGGCCTGGAAGTGGGCGCCGCGATCCACATCAGCCATGTGAAGTTGCCGGCCGGCGTGGTCTCGGCCATCACCGACCGCGATTTCACCATCGCCACCATCGTCGCCCCGTCCTCGCTGAAGAGCGAAGCGGGTGACGCCGCTTCGGTGTGATGTGGTGGGGGCTGTCCGCAAGGACGGCCCCTTCCCTTTCGCCCTTCACCAGAACTGAACGCCCATGCAGCTCTGGGTCGGCCTCGGTAATCCGGGCACACAATATGCGCTGAACCGGCACAATGTCGGGTTCATGGCGGCCGATACCATGGCCGAAGTGCACGGCTTCGCGCTGGTCCAGAAGAAGTTTCAGGGCTGGGTCCAGGACGGCCGGATCGGCGGGACCCGCGTGATCCTGCTCAAACCCGCAACCTTCATGAACGAAAGCGGCCGCGCCGTGGGCGAGGCCTTGCGCTTCTACAAGCTGGGCATCGACGCCCTCACCGTATTTCATGACGAGCTTGATCTGGCGCCGATGAAGGTCAAGGTGAAACTTGGTGGCGGCACCGCCGGGCACAACGGCCTGCGCTCGCTCGACCAGCATATGGGGCCGGATTTCCGCCGGGTGCGGATCGGGATTGGCCACCCGGGTCACAAGGACCGCGTCACCGGCCATGTCCTTGGCAACTACGCCAAGTCCGAGATCGATGCCCTGTCCGATATGCTCGGCGCGATCGCCGCTGAAGCGCCGTGGCTCGCCCAGGGTGACGACGTCCGCTTCATGAACGACGTCGCCCTCCGATTGGGCTGAGTGGGCGGCCGGGGTGACGGAAAGTCCGCCGGAAATCATGATTAAAGCGCCGGAAACCTTGACAGTTTTCACATTTCGGCGCGGCAGTTAACCATTCGAATGGCGGATTTCCGTAACTGGCACGTTCCTTGCTGTCCCCACTGTTAATCCTTTCGGGGAAGCAAGGAACCCAAGTCATGAAGTTCGCTCACGCCATTACCGGTCTCGTCGCTGCGGCGGGCCTCGTTGCTTCCGCTCCGGCCTTCGCCGATTCCGTCACGCTCGGCGCAGGCGACATCGGCACGGCCTTTACGCTGAACTACGACGGCTTCTCGAACGGCACGGCGATCGGTGGGCTGACCGGATCGACGACCTTCACGCTGACCGGGGTGAGCGGCAACGACTATACCTTCAACTACGCTGTTTCGAACACCAGCGCCGCGCCGATCACGGCTTCGCGCATTTCGAGCTTCGCCTTCAACACCGACCCGATCATCGCTTCGGCCAGCAGTTCCGGCGCATTCGCCTACACCACGCTGAATTCGAACTATCCCAACGGGATCGGTGTGGTCGATGTCTGCTTCAAGGATGCCACGACCGGTTCGTGCGCAGGCGGCGGCAGCGGCGGCCTGACCATCGGGCAAAGCGGCGGCGGCGCCTTCACGCTCGGCTTCTCGCAGCCGGTCTCCTCGCTCACCCTGTCGGATTTCTACATCCGCTACCAGTCGATCGCGGGCGCCAACAACCCGCCGTCGTCGGGAAGCGGCGCCGGCACCCTGACCTCAAGCGGCGGCACCACCACTTCGTCGGGCGGCACGCCGGTGCCCGAACCGGGAATGCTGGGCCTGATGGCCGGCGGCCTGGCACTGGTTGGCCTGGCCCGCCGCCGCCAGAAGGTTCGGTTCGTGCCAGCTTGAACCAGCCGGTCTGAACGGATCCGGTTTCTTCTTTACATATAAGGGCCGCTCCCGGCAGCGGGCGAGGCCCTTTGGGTTGTTGATCAG
>JANLUV010000234.1:0-11304 GCA_031363685.1 Alphaproteobacteria bacterium
CCCTGCCCCTCCCCGGGGGGGTGGGGTGATGAATCGCCTATCTTAACGACTCTAACGCTCTTCAGCCGTCCACCCCGATCCGGGTGCGATAGACCACCGGGCGCAGCGCGAGGCTGGTGGTCACGCTCGACACGCTTTCGATCCGCGTCAGTTTCGACCGGAGAAACTGCTCGAACGCTTCGAGCGAGGGCACCACCACGCGCAACTGGTAATCGGCCTCACCGGTCATCAGGTAGCATTCCATCACCTCGGGAAACCCCGCGATCGCGCGTTCAAACCCGCCAAGGTGATGCTCGCCCTGCTGATGCAGGCGCACCCGGATGAACGCGGTAACGTGCAGCCCGACCGCGTCAGGATCGACCAGCGCGACATATTGCGAAATGACCTTGCGTTCCTCCAGCCGGCGCACGCGGCGCAGGCACGGGCTGGGCGACAGGCCGATCCGGTCGGCCAGGTCCTGGTTGGTCATCCGCCCATCCGACTGGAGCAGGTTAAGGATCTGGCGATCGAACGCGTCGAGCGCGATTTCCGGCATATCTTGTCTCACCATCAGCAATTATTGGCAGGCTCTGCCAATAATCTGCACAACCTTGACCAAATGCGCAAGGACATGCGCGGGGGACGAGCGGTAACCTTGTCGCTGCTGGATAAGGAACTCCGATGACCGTTGCCGTGCGCGCACCTGCCGATCTTGTCAGCACGCTGGAAACGCTGGAACAGCGGCTGCGCTGGCTGTCGGGCTGGATGATCCACCACGCCAACAATATCCGCCCCAAGCGCGACGGGCTGAAGGTCGGCGGGCATCAGGCCAGTTGCTCGTCGATCACCGCGATCATGACCGCGCTGTATTTCCATGCGCTCGGCCCGCGTGACAAGGTTGCGGTCAAGCCCCACGCCGGGCCGGTGCTGCACGCGATGCATTACCTGCTGGGCGAACAGACGCTGGACAGGATGCAGAACTTCCGCAGCCTTGGCGGAGTGCAAAGCTATACGTCCCGGACCAAGGACACCATCCCGGTCGATTTCTCCACCGGCTCGGTCGGGCTGGGCGTGGCGGTCACCGCGTTCACCAGTCTGGTGCAGGATTACCTGATCGCCCACGGCCAGCTTGGCGCGGACCAGGCCGGGCGGATGATCGCGCTGCTGGGCGATGCCGAGCTGGACGAAGGCAACATCTACGAATGCCTGATCGAGGGTTACAAGCACGACTTGCGCAACTGCTGGTGGATCGTCGACTACAACCGCCAGTCGCTCGATGCGACCACTGCCGACCGGATGTTCAGCCGGTTCGACGACATTTTCGAAACCTGCGGCTGGCGCGTGCTGACGCTGAAATACGGCAAGCGCCAGCGCGAGGCGTTCGCCCGGCCGGGCGGCAAGTCGCTGCAGCAGTGGATCGACAATTGTTCCAACGCCGACTTTGCCGCGCTCACCTTTCAGGGCGGCGGCGCGTGGCGTGAGCGGCTGCGCGCCGACATCGGCGGCAAGCCGCATGTAACGGCGTTGCTGTCCGCTTTCGATGACGATGCACTGGCGGTGCTGATGACCAATCTGGGCGGTCACTGCCTTGAAACGCTGATCGAGGCGTTCGCCAGTGCCGCCGACGAACGACCGACATTGTTCATCGCCTATACCGTGAAGGGCTACGGGACGCCGCTGGCCGGCCACAAGGACAACCATTCCGGCATGATGAACACCGCGCAGATCGAACATCTGCGCGCCGCCATGAACATCGCCCCGGGGCAGGAATGGCACAAATGGGCGGGGCTGGGCGATAACCTCGCCAGCCAGCTGGAAGCCTTCGTCACGGACAGTCCGATCGGCCGGAAACTGGCCGAACAGCCCGGCCCGACGGTTCCGGTGCCTGTCCGCATCCCCGCCCCGCCGGGGGCGGAACAATCGACTCAGACCGCGTTCGGCCGCATCCTGCTCGACCTGACCAAGTCCGGCGAGGCACTGGCAGACCGCATCGTCACCACCGCGCCCGACGTGACGCAGACGACCAATCTGGGCGCCTTCGTCAACCAGCGCGGGCTGTTCCGGCGGCAGGAACTGGCCGACGTGTTCCAGCAGGCGAAGATCCCCTCGGCGCAGAAATGGTTGGGCCACGCCGCCGGGCAGCACATCGAACTGGGTATCGCGGAAAACAACTTCTTCCTGCTGCTCGCCGCGCTGGGGCTGGCCGCGCCGCAATTCGGCACGCGGCTGATCCCGATCGGCACCGTCTACGATCCGTTCATCGCGCGCGGCCTCGATGCGCTGAATTACGGCTGTTATCAGGATTCGCGCTTCCTGCTGGTCGGCACGCCAGCGGGCCTGACGCTGGCGGCAGAGGGCGGCGCGCACCAATCGATCAACACCCCGCTGATCGGGATGGGCCAGCCGAACCTGACCTACTTCGATCCGGCGTTCGCCGACGAGGTTGCACTGGTGATGCACTGGGCATTCGGCCACCTGCAGGCCGATAATGGCGGGTCGGTCTACCTGCGGCTGTCCACCCGCTCGATCACCCAGCCGGTCCGCGAGGACGCGGCGTGGGAGGCGGACGCGCTGCAAGGCGGTTACTGGCTGCGCCGTCCGGGCGACAACGCGCAAGGCGCGATCGTGTTCACCGGCGTGGTCGCGCCCGAAGCGCTGGCGGCATGGGAAGCACTGCGCGACGATATCCCGGGGCTGGGCCTGCTCAACGTCACTTCACCGGACCTGCTTCACCGAGGCTGGTCGGCGCGGCGCGCGGCGCGCTGGACCGGCGCGGGTTCAGCACGCCGGACACCGGTGCCCAGCCATGTCGAGACGCTGCTGGCCCCGCTCGGCCCGGGGGCCGTGCTGGTCACGGTGATCGACGGCTCGCCGGGCGCGCTGTCGTGGCTGGGCGGGGTGCGGGGCAACCGGGTCAGCCCGCTTGGCACCGACCGGTTCGGCCAGACCGGCGATCTGCCCGACCTTTACCGGACCTATCGGCTTGACGCCGAAGCGATCATCGATGCGGCGGCAGACCTGTACCTCGACTGACGCGATGACAGGTCGTTTCCGCTTCCCTTGACCTGACGGTCAGCATATCCACCGGAGCTGATCGCGGCGCCTGAATGCTGAGCGCACCTGTGGGAGAAGTCGAATGAAGCTTGCGCGCTTTGCCGATGGCGATGGATCGCGGCTCGGGGTCGTGGTCGATGACGGGATCGTCGCGCTCGACACGATCGGCGTGGAGGTGACCGACATGATCGCGCTGATCGAAGCCGGTCCGGCGCTGCTGGAACGGATCGCGGGCGCGCTGGACGGGGCACCCCGCATTCCGCTCAGTGAAGTCCGCCTGCTGGCCCCGCTGCGGCCGCGCAAACTGCTGGCGATCGGAATGAATTATCGCCGCCACGCCGAGGAAGCGCGCAAGCTGGGCATCACGGTGCCGGATGCGCAGCTGTGGTTCAACAAACAGACCAGCTGCGTCAACGGACCCTACGCTCCGGTCAGCCAGGGCGTGACCGAGAAGCTCGATTACGAAGTCGAACTTGGCCTCGTGATCGGCCGTGCCGCGAAGTCGGTGGGCAAGGGCGCGGCGATGGATCACGTGTTTGGCTATCTGGTGGTCAACGACGTTTCAGCGCGGGACTGGCAGATGCATTCCCAGACAATGACGGTTGGCAAGTCGTTCGACACCCATGGTCCGATCGGGCCATGGATTGTTACCGCTGACGAGATTGCCGATCCCCACGCGCTGAACCTGCGCTGCATCGTCAACGGAGAAGTGCGGCAGGACAGTAATACCGAGCAGTTGATCCACACCATTCCCGACCAGATCGCCTACCTGTCGACCGCGTTCACGCTGGAGCCCGGCGATATCCTGGCCACCGGGACACCCGAAGGCGTCGGCATCGCGCGGCAGCCGCCGGTGTTCCTGGTGCCGGGCGACGTCGTGCGGTGCGAAATCGACGGGATCGGGGCAATCGAGAACCGCATCGTCGCCTGATCGCCCCGGCCTGCCTGACTGCGAAAACGCGGCTGACATGGCCTGTGGAAACGACCGGCTGAAATGGGCTGTGCATTTTCGCCGGCCATTCGCTAAGGCTGCTGCGTGGGCCGATCGGCCCGGCGGAGTACCTGAATGGCGGATGCGGAAGCTCGGGAAGTCGATAGTCCAGTCACGAAACCCGGACGCAAGGCCGGCCATGGCCGCGTCGCTGTCCGGCTGGGGGGCGAAGAAGCCCATCCCGTAACGGTCGATCAGAAGGCCCCGGACCAGCGCCGCAAACGCGTCAGCAAGCGCGGCGACGATGTGCGGCAACGCATCCTTGCCGCCGCGCTGGAATGTTTCGGCGCGTTCGGGTTCGAAGGCACTTCGACCCGTGCCGTCGCCGACCGCGCCGAAGTGACCCACACGCTGGTGCTGTATCACTTCCATTCGAAGGAACAGCTGTGGATCGCCACGATCGGCGCCGCGCTCGAAGCCTACACCGCGCGCATGCACCAGCACCTTGCCCAGTCAGGCAACGGCCCGACCGATGCGCTGCGCACCTTTATCGAGCAGTTCATCCGCATGTCGGCGCGCCAGCCGCAGGTCCATCGCATCCTGACGATGGAAAGCAACCAGAACACCACCCGGCTCGAGTGGGTGATCGAGAATTTCCTGCGCGACCATTTCATCATGGTCCGCGACCTGATCCGCGCCGGTCAGGAACAAGGCGTGGTGCGCCAGTGCGATCCGGCCCGGCTGTATTACATGCTGATCAGCGCGGGCGGCACGCCGTTCACCGTATCGACCGAATACAAGGCGCTGACCGGCCGCGACGTGTTTTCGGAAACCGAAATCCTGCGCAACATCGCGTTCCTTTACGAACTGGTGTTCATCGAGGCACCCTGACCGCTGACGCGCCTCCGACCTGATCGTCAGCGCCTGCCACTTGCGTTGCCGGCCAACTTGTGTTTTCCTGACCAGACGATCAAGTCAATGCTTGACGCGGTTGGCGGGAGATCAGGATGCCAAGGGCCGGACGGCTGACGATAAGGCTTGCCGGACAGCGCGGCGCACAGCGGTTCAACGCCGTACTGTCGCGCCCTGCCGCGACCACCCGACCTGCCGGCGCACAGCGAAACAAAGGATAGCCGCCATGACCGATACCACCGCAACTGCCCAACGGCCCGCAACGGCGACGGGAATCATCCCACCGCAGCGCCTGGCGCATATCGTCCTGCGCACGTCGCGCCTTGCGGACATGGTCGAATGGTATCGCACCGTGCTGGGCGCGGAGCCGGCGTTCCAGAACGAGATCCTGGCGTTCCTGACTTATGACGAAGAGCATCACCGGATCGCCTTCATCAACATCCCGGACCTTGCGCCGCAACCCGACGGGATCACGGGCTTCCACCACGCGGCGTTCACCTATGCCACGCTGGCGGACCTGATGGCCACGTACAAGCGGCTGCGCAACCTTGGCATCAAGCCGATCTTCCCGATCAACCACGGCCCGACCACGTCGATGTATTACGCCGATCCGGACGGCAACCAGATAGAACTGCAGGTCGAAAACTACGACAATATCGACGACGCGACCGCGTTCTTCTATTCGCCCGCCTTCGCGGAAAACCCGATCGGCGTCGAATTCGATCCCGACGAACTGCTGCGCCGGGTCGAAGCCGGAGAGGACCAGACCGAGCTCAAGCGCCGGCCGGACATCGGCCAGGTCGGGCTCGAAGCAGTCAAGCTGCGCTAGGGCCTGGCCGGCATCATGGCACATACCCCTGATCACGCCGACCTTGTCGCGCTGGTTATCCGCTCGTTCTGGCTGATCGACCACGGCCGGGCGGCCGAAGTCGCGGCGTTCTTCGCCACGGATGGCGCGCTGACCTTCGGGCGGGGCGCGCCCCGTCCCGGGACCATTGCCGGGGCAGCCATCGCGCAGGCGATGCAGGCGCGGCAGGACGACAAGGGCGCGACTTCGCGGCACGTGCTGTCGAACTTCCTGATCGAGCCGCAGGATGACGGGCGCGTGACCGTGCGCAGCCTGATGACGCTGTTCCGCACCGCGAGCGATGACATGACCCCAATGGTTCGCTCGGTGGCGGATCTCATCGATACATTCAAATTGCGCGATGGTGAGTGGCGAATTGTCGAGCGCCAGATCCTGCCGATTTTCGGCCTCGCCTGACCACCGGCCGTGGCAGCGGCGGCGCACACCTGAACGAACCCCCATGGGGCCCGCGCCCGACAAGGTCGCGGGCCTCTTTTTGAAAAGAGGACGCCATGAGCCAGATCAAGATGTTCGGCGCGATACCCCGATTGCCATCGGTTACGTCAAAGTGGTTCCATGACCACTATCGCCATCCCCACGGCACGCTGGGCCGCACGATCTCGACGATGCGCGCCTATACTCAGAGCCACCAGATCCATTCCGACCTGCTCGGCCCCGAGCAGACCCATTTCGAGGCGACCGCCGAAGTGTGGTACGACAATGCCAGCGATGCGATCGCTTTCCCGACCGAGCCGAATTACGTCGAGCACCTGATCCCCGACGAACCGCTGTTTGTCGATCTCGAAAAGCTGCGCTTCGTGTTCGCGAACGAGGAAGTGCTCCAAGCCGGGGTGGACTGGCTGGAGGAGGACCGCGAGTATGCTGACAAACTGTTCCGGCTCGATCGCCGGCCGATCAGCGTGAAGCTGCTGCAATACGTGCTGAAGGAAGGCAGCCAACGCTGGGACTCGGACGAGGATTATGAACTTGGCCGGCGGATCGGCGCGCTGCGCCATGTGCGCTGCCGCCCATCGCCGGTGATGCACCCGGACGGCGCGTTCTGCGTCGGCGTGCGCGAACTCTACTGGCCGACGCAAACCGCGATGGAAGAAGGCGTGGCTGCCGATCCGGCGGCGTGGGACGCCCTGCTGAAGCGCCCGGCGGAATCGATCCAATACGTGGCGACCGCCGAACGCTTCATGTGAAAGCGGGAATTCGCGGCCGCCTGAGTGGCGGCCGCGAACAGATCATGCCGCCTCGATCACCACTTTGCCAAAGTGGCTGCCCGAGCGCAGATGATCGAACGCCGCCCCCGCTTCGGCAAAACCAAACCGGCGGTCGATCACCGGATGGATCCGGTGGTTTTCGAGCGCGCGGACCAGCGCCTCGAATTCATTGCGGGAGCCGACCATCACGCCGCGCACCAGCGCGCCGCCGATCAGGATCGCGACCGGATCGATCTGGCCGAGCGACAGCACCCCGACCATGGCCAGTTCGCCGCAGCGGCGCAGCGCCGCAAGGCCCTGCCCCATCGACGCCGAACCGGCGCTGTCGACGATCTTGTCCACCCCGCGTCCGCCGGTGAGCGCCCGTGCGGCCACACCCCATTCAGCGTTGGTCGCATAGTTGATCCCGTGATCGGCGCCGAACCCGGCCGCGCGGGCCAGCTTGGCATCGCTGGACGAGGTGATGATGACCTTCGCGCCGGCAGCCCGGGCGAGTTGCAAGGTCCAGATGGCCACCCCGCCGGTGCCCAGCGTCAGCACGGTCGAGCCAGAATTGATCGGTTCACGCGCGTAAAGCGCATTCCACGCGGTGACCGCCGCGCACGGCAGCGTCGCGGCTTCGGCGAAGTCCATGTGAGCGGGGATCCGCACGAGGCCGCGCTCGTCGAGCACGACGTAATCGGCCAGCACCCCATCGATCGCGCCGCCCAGCGCGCTGGCGCCATCGGCGTCGGTCATGTCGCCGCCGATGAAGCTTTGCATGAAGATCGGGCAGACCCGGTCACCCACCGCAAAGCGGGTGCAGCCCGCGCCCAGTTCGACGATCTCGCCAGCGCCGTCGGACAGCGGCACGATCTCACGCGGGTCGCCGACCGGATAGGTCCCGTCGATCATCATCAGATCACGGAAGTTGAGCGACCACGCCCGCATCCGGATCAGCGCCTGGCCGGGGCCGGGGCGGGGAACTTCGCCCGCTTCGATCCGCAGTCCGGCCGTGCCCTTGCCCGGTGCGATAAGATAACGCTGGTTGCTCATGAAATTACTCGGCCTCCTGCCCGATGAAATTGAAGATCTCTTCTTCGACCGCGAGGTATGCGCTGATCTTCGGCGGGTCGATGAAATGTTTCTCGTCCTGCTCCAGTTCGGCGCTGGCGGCGATACCCTCGGGCGAGGCCAGCGCGGCCTGCATGGCTTCCACGCTTTCCCACCACACTTCGGTCAGCCCGTCCGGCGCCGGCTTCCAGCCGCGCCCGGCGGCAAATGCCTCGATCTCGGCCGACGGGCGCTTGTGGCTTTGCACATAGCGCAAAAAGCCCATCGCCTTGGCGTGCTTGCGCACCAGGCCGCCATGTTCGACCAGCCAGCGCTGACTGAACGCCTCGTCGGTCATGCCGGGCTTTTTCCAGACTTCCACCACCATCTTGATCATCAGCGTTCCTTTCAGGTGACCGGCCCGGCGCAATCGCGCGAATTCGCCGACTCTCTCCCCGGGCGCCGGGTCCGAATCCGGCGTTCTGCGGCTGTTGCCGGGCCATTTCTAGGCAGACCAAACGGTCAAGACAACTCTATTCGGACGCACCGGCCTGCACGTTCCGGCCGGGCATCGGCCGACCGCCCAGACTGTCTGCGGCGGGCGCCCCGCTTGACGCGCTCGGGCAAATGACCAATAGACTGACCATATGGTAACTTAACACCATCGGCGCGCGCGACAGGCCGGGCGCAGGGACTTCTGGGGGTGGAGCGAACGATGGCGCAGATCGAAACACCGGTGCTGATTGCCGGTGGCGGCCCGGTGGGGATGACGCTGGCGCTGAGCCTGGCGCGGTACGGGGTGCGGTCGATCCTGGTGGAGCGCAATCCGGAAACCACCCGCCATCCCAAGATGGACCTGACCAACGGCCGCAGCATGGAACTGTTCCACCGGCTTGGCATCGACGAACAACTGCGCGATGCCGGGGTGCCGCGCGAGAACGCGTTCGACATCCTGTGGATCACCAACATGGTCGGGCACGACCTGCACCGGTTTCATTACCCCTCGGCCAACGAGAAGACCCGCATCATCCGCGCCGGGAACGACGGTAGCCACGGCGCACAGGCGCCCTTGCGCGTCAGCCAGGTACAGATCGAGCCGGTGCTGAAGGCCGCGATCGACGCGAACCCGCTGATCGACGTCCGCTTCGGGACCCGCTTCGACGGCTTCATCGAAAACGGCGCGGACGGCGTGATCGCGACGATCGCGGAGGAAACCACGGGCGCGGAGCAGCAGGTCGCCTGCCGGTTCCTGGCCGGGTGCGACGGCGGCGGCAGCCGCGTGCGGCGGCGGCTCGACATCAAGCTCGACGGCGAGGAAAACGTCGCGGGCGCATACATGGTCCATTTCCGCACCGACGACCGCGACCTGCTGCAACGCTGGGGCCCGATCTATCACCTGCAGAACGGCGCCGGCACGATCATCGCCCAGAACGACCGTGACGTGTATACCCTGCAAGCGTGGCTGCTCCCCGGTATGAACCCCGACGAGATGACGCCCGAAGGCGTGCTGGAAGGCTGGATCGGCACACACTTCGAGTACGAAATCCTTCAGGCGAACCCGTGGTTCGCGCATTTCGTGGTGGCCGAACGCTATCGCGACGTCAGCACGCTGCTGGCAGGCGATGCCGCGCATCAGTTCATTCCGACCGGCGGCTATGGGATGAATTCCGGGATCGCCGACGCGGCCGGCCTGTCATGGGTGCTGGCCGCGCGGATCAACGGCTGGGGCGGCGACAATCTGCTCGATGCCTACGACGCCGAGCGGCGCACCACCGCGTGGTGGCACCTTGAGGCATCGCGCCGCCACATGGGCGTGCGCATCCAGATCAGCCAGCTTTATGGCGAAGCCGGCGACATTCTGGCAGAAGGGCCGGAAGGCGATTCCCGCCGGGCCAAGCTGGCGGAGCAGATCGCCGCGCTTGGCAATGCCGAAAACGAAAGCTGGGGGGTCGAATACGGCTACCGCTACGATACCTCGGCAGTGATCGCGCACGAACCCGGTGCGCCGCTGGTCGATCCGCTGATTTATCGTCCCGCCACCTGGCCGGGCGCGCGCCTGCCGCATGTGTTCCTCGCAGACGGCGCGGCGATCCATGACAAACTCGGCCTGTTCTTTACGCTGGTGGCGCTGGACGATACCGACACCAGCCAGATCGAAACCGCGGCCGCAGCAGTCGGCGTCCCCCTCGCGGTGCTACGCCTGAACCAGCCGGATCTGCGCGCGATTTACGAACGCAACCTCATTCTCGTCCGGCCGGACCAGCACGTTGCCTGGCGCGGCGATGCTCCGCCAGCGGATGCGGGGGGGTTGATTAGGCTCGTGACTGGACAGTATAGAACAGGCTGCACGGCAACAAGGAACACGGTCAGACCATGACAAAACTCTTCCTGTGGGAGGCGGCAGGATCGCCCTACGTCGAGAAGGTGAAAATCGCGCTGCGCGAGAAGCAGCTCGATTTCGAAGTGGCAGTCCCGGACGGACTCGGCGTTGGCGTTGCCCAGCCGCTGATCGCCGCCAATCCGCGGTCGGAAACCCCCGCGCTGATCGATGGCGAGGCTATCGTGTTCGATTCGACGATCATCGTCGAATACCTTGAGGACCGTTATCCCGAGCATCCCCTTTACCCTGCCACGCCGATCGCCCGCGCCCGCGTCCGCATGATCGAGGACGTTTGCGACACGCATTACGAGGCCGTCAACTGGGGCCTGTATGAACTGAATTTCTTCAAGCGTGGCGCGCGCGAAGGGATCGCTGACAGCCTGTTTGCCGCTGCACACCGCGATCTAGGCATGCTGCATGACTGGCTGGAGCAGCAGCTTGGCGACGCGCCCTGGTTCGCAGGCAATGACTTCGGAATGGCGGACATCGTCGTCGTGCCCTTCATCGAAGGATCGCGCTTCAACGGGGTCACGCTCGATCCCGAACGCCCGCTCGGCCGCTGGTTCGCGCAGGCCCGGCAGCGCCCGAGCGTTGCGGAAACGTTCGCGGAATCGCAAGCCGGGAGCAGCCTGCTCTATAGCGTTGCCGCCGCGCTCGATGCCGGGCTGCTGCGCCGTCACTATCGCGACCACCGGCTTGAATGGATGATCCGCGCGGGCGGCATGGACGTCTTCACCAACGGACTTGCGGCTGACAACGTGCGCTTCACCGACCTTGCGCAGCTGGCCAACCAGCCGCGCCTGCCGACCGGCTGAGCGACCAGCCGGCCATCGGGGCCGGCCAATCAGAACGCAGGAATGCCGGTGATCGCCCGCCCGAGGATCAGGGCGTGGACATCGTGTGCACCTTCGTAGGTGTTCACGGTTTCCAGGTTCACCATGTG
>JANLUV010000245.1:0-9229 GCA_031363685.1 Alphaproteobacteria bacterium
GCGACACCGGACTTACCAAAGATCACCATCGGCTCCACGCGCCTCCGCCCACCACCCGGTCCGGATCGACCACCGTATCGGCTTGCGCGGGCATCGCCCAGGGACCGCAGACGACGGTCAGTGCCGCAGCGCACATGATACGAAGTGTCGGCGTCATGGCCGAAATCCCTGGTCCGGTTGCGGTTAGGCCACCTTCGCGAATTGTGGTTAACAAGCCGTGTTTACGGTTGCTTGCATTTATCCGGGCAAGCCCGTGGCGCTTGCTTACCGGGCGGAAAACCGGCACTGGGCCGATTCCATGCTCCCGCAAGTCATCATCATCGGACGTCCCAACGTCGGCAAGTCGACCCTGTTCAACCGGCTGGTCGGCAAGAAGCTGGCGCTGGTCGACGATCAGCCCGGCGTCACCCGCGATCGCCGCTTCGGCGAAGCATCGCTGCTCGGGCTCGATTTCATGATCGTCGATACCGCCGGCTGGGAGGATGAAGATCCCGAAAGCCTGCCGGGCCGGATGCGCGCGCAGACCGAGGTTTCGGTACAGGGCGCCGATGTTGCGCTGTTCGTGATCGATTCCCGTGCGGGCATCACCCCGCTGGACGAGGAAATCGGCCGGTGGCTGCGCCAGCAGTCGATCCCGGTGGTCGTCGTTGCCAACAAGGCCGAAGGCAGCGCGGGCGATGGTGGGCTGTTCGAGGCGTTCTCGTTCGGCTTTGGCGATCCGGTCGCGCTGTCGGCCGAACACGGGCAAGGCCTGGGCGATTTGTTCGAAGCGCTGCTCCCGCATCTGGATGACAAGCAGCCCGAACCCGCCGACGAGGTCGAGGCCGACGACGAAGAGAACTACGACCCCAAGGCGATCCTCAAGCTGGCGATCGTGGGCCGGCCGAACGCGGGCAAGTCTACCCTGATCAACGCGCTGCTGCGCGAAGACCGCCTGCTGACCGGGCCGGAAGCCGGGCTGACGCGCGATTCGATCGCGGTCGACTGGGTTTGGCACGATCCCAAGGCGGACGAGGACCGGCAGGTCCGCCTGATCGACACTGCGGGGATGCGCAAGAAGGCGCGGGTGGTCGAAAAGCTGGAAAAGATGGCGGTCGCCGATGCGCGCCATGCGATCGATTTCGCCGAAGTGGTCGTGCTGCTGCTCGATGCCACGCAGGGGCTGGAGCACCAGGACCTCAAGATCGCCTCGATGGTGATCGAAGAAGGCCGTGCGCTGGTGATCGCGATCAACAAGTGGGACATTGCCGAAGACGCCTCGGGCCTGTTCAACGGCGTCCGCGCCGCGCTGGAAGACGGGCTGGCGCAAGTGCGCGGGGTGCCGCTGCTGGCGGTATCGGCGCGCACCGGCAAGGGGCTCGACCAGATGCTGGCAGCCGCCTTCGAGATCCGCGACACCTGGTCGAAACGCGTGCCGACCGCCGCGCTCAACCGCTGGTTCGATGATGCGCTGTCGGCCAATCCGCCGCCTGCGCCGGGCGGCAAGCGGATCAAGCTGCGCTATATCACCCAGGCCAAGATCCGTCCGCCGGGCTTCATTGTGTTCGGCACCCGGCTTGAACTGCTGCCGGAAAGCTACCGGCGCTATCTGGTCAACGGCATCCGCCGCGACCTGGGCTTCGCTGCGGTGCCGATCCG
Source organism: Alphaproteobacteria bacterium (assembly GCA_031363685.1). Taxonomy (GTDB): domain Bacteria; phylum Pseudomonadota; class Alphaproteobacteria; order Sphingomonadales; family Sphingomonadaceae; genus Novosphingobium. The sequence goes on from JANLUV010000245.1 coordinate 1,639, forward strand.
GTTGACGCTGCGTAGCCCGAAAAACCCGTTCGCCAAAGACTGAGGGTACAGGGTCTGCGCGGGGACTGCCGGTTCAGGCCGGTGTGTTGATCGCGCCCTCGTGCGCCACGTCGGCTTCCCAGTCGGCCGTGCCAAGCACCTTCAGGTTCGGATAATGGGCCGCGAAAGCGGCGACGACATCGTCGCGCGGGACGTCGTCGAACTCGCCGTGCATGGCGAGGTATTCCATGTGCTGTTCGCCGGTGAGGCTGAACGGGTGGAGGATCGAATCGCTCTCGCCGTCGAACTCCAGCGCGCCGATGTTCATCTTGGCGCACAGTTCGATGTTGAACGACGGCGTGGCCTTGACCCAGCGCCCGCCGAGCAGGATCGTCGTATAGCCGTGGTAGTAGTAGGTATCGGTACCCAGCGCGTCGCGCAGGCGCTGGGTCGACAGGTGATTGCGCACGTTGGCAAACCCCAGCCGCGCCGGAATTCCCGCCACCCGGCATGCTGCGGCGAGCAGCACCGCCTTGGGAATGCACCAGCCATAGCCGTTTTCGAGCACCCGGCTGGCGCTGAGGCCTGCGGCCGAAAGGTCAACCCGGTAGGGATCGTAGCGAAAGCCGTCGCGCACCGCGTAATAAAGCCTGATCGCCGTTGCCCGGTCATCGCCCGCCGTGTTGCCAAGCGTATCCTGCGCGAAGGCGATGACTGCCGGATGGTCCGAATCGACAATGGCAGTTGCGGTAAGCGCAGGATCGGTCCGGCTCATCGTTCTGATACCCTTCAGTCGGTCAACGCCATCCCCGCGTGCCGGTATGCGCAGACCATGGCGCAGGACAAGTCCGAACGCCAGCGAGTGAAGCATTGCATTCCAGCCCATACCGGGTGCAAGCAGGGATTTGAACCGCCAGCCCTGATGCGGCGGAAAACTCGTGCGAATTGGGGACCAGATGAATTCCTTCGCCAGCTTCGATCACTATCATACCCCGCTCGGGCCGGATGGCACCCCTTACGCCTATTACGAGGCGCTTCGCGACGAAGCGCTGGCGAACGGCCAGCCGATCGGCCGCAGCGAAGCCCATGGCGGGTTCTGGGTGGTGGTCGGCTGGGAGGAAAGCAAGGCGATCCAGGACAACCAGCGCGATTTCTCCAACGTCGCAGTGACCTTCCCGCAATATGCGACGCCCACGGGCAAGCCGTTCTTCCTCTCCGGGCAGGACGAGCCGGAACACACGAAGTATCGCCGCATGGTCCAGGCGCCATTCACCCGCCCCCGCGCGCAAAAGATGCTGGGGCAGATGCGCGAGATCGGGCACATGCTGGTCGATGACGTAATCGGGCAGGAGCGGTTCGACGCCTGCATCGCGACCGACCGGATGCCCGGCTATGCGTTCTGTGCGATCATGGGCCTGTCGATGGATCACGAGCCGCAATACCGCCGGTTTGTCAACGCGATGGTCACGGGTGCAACCGATCCGGAAGGGGCCGCGCCGGTCATCCGCGAGATGGGCCAGTACTGGCTCGACCTGATCCACGAACGGCGGGCCCGGCCGGCGGACGGGCTGGTCGACGAGATTATCGCAGCCGAATTGGATGGCGAACGCCTGAGCGATGATGAGCTGCTGGAATTCTGCACCGTGCTGCTGCTGGGCGGGTTCGACAATACGCTGCGCTTCCTTGGCAACGTGTTCTACCGGCTGTCATGGGATCGCGAGCTGCGCCGGCGCCTCGTCGCCCGGCCGGCGTTGATCCCCAAGGCAGTGGACGAGTTTCTGCGGCTTGACGCGCCGGCTTCCACCTTCCGGCTGGTCCGCAACGACGTGACGGTGGCCGGCGTCGCGATGAAGGCGGGCGATATCGCTGGGCTGATCCACCCGGTCTGCAACCGCGATCCGCGCCAGTTCGAGCATCCGGACGCCTTCCTGCTTGGGCGCAAGACCAACCACCGCCACATGACGTTCGGCAGCGGCGTGCATCACTGCCTTGGTGCGTTCCTCGCCCATGCCGAGGCAGTGGCGATGATCGAGGCCCTGCTTGAACGGATTCCGGAATTCACGCTCGATCCCGCCGCGCCTGCGCGCTGGGTGGTGGGGCAGGTCGGCGGGATGGTGGAAGTGCCCGTGCTTGTGCCGCAGGCCCGCTGAACCCGCACCTGCGCCGCTTCAGGGCCGCCGTTTCCGCCGCGGTCCGCTTGCCGCCGGGGCCGGGGCGGGAACCGGGGCCGGGGTCGCGCGCAGGGCGACGAAGCTGGGCAGGTCGGCCACTCCGGCAATTCCGTCGAGCCTGGTCCCCATCGCCGCATCGAGCCGGCCCAGACGGTCGACCGGGGCGGGATGGGTCTTGGTGTGGAGCGCATAGCCCTTGGTCACCGGCTCCCCGCTCAGCGTCTGGAGCACGCCGACCAGGCCGAACGGCGAATAGCCGGAGCGCGCGGCGATCACCACGCCCATCCGGTCGGCCTCGTACTCGTCATTGTGGTTGAGGCCCTGCGTGTAGAGATTCTTGCCCGCCGCAATCAAGGCTGCGGTGAACTGCCCGGCAATCCCGCCGCCCACCGGGTTAAAATATTGCTGCATGTCACCCAGCGCCTGATCGCGCATTGATTTCTGCAGCGCGTCGATATGGTGCTTGCGCACGACGTGGGCTATTTCGTGCGCCAGCACGCCCGCCAGTTCGGCTTCGTTGCGCATCCGGTCGAACAGCCCGCGCGTGATCAGGACATAGCCGCCGGGCATAGAGAATGCGTTGAAATCGTTGCTGTCGATGATCCCGAATTTCCACGGCACGGCCGGCCGCTCGCTATGCAGCGCCAGCCACAGCCCGAGCCGGTTGACATAGCGCTGCTTTGCCTCGTCCTTGACCAGCGGGGCAGCGCCCATGATCATCCCGGCCAGATCGCCGCCGAGCTTGATTTCCTCGTCCTCGCCGATCTTGCGCAGCCCGTCGCCGACCTTCTGGAGGGTCTTGGCCTTGTTGATCATGCCGCCGAGGTTGCCCAGACTGCCGAACTGCGCGGCGGCGGGTACAGCGCTGCCAGCGACCAGCGCGGCGACCGCCACGGTAACCCCGCGAGCGAGCATTTTACGGGGGACGCGGCTCATTTCACCTTCCCCTTCTTGAGGTAATCGACCTGGCTTTCGGCCAGTTTGCTGGTCGCGGCGTTCTGGCGCGCATCGTCCGGCGTGGCCGCCAGCGCGGCAAGCGCTTCGACTTGCTGCGGATCGACCGAGGCGTTGCGGATGTCTGCCTCGTCGAGGCCCTTGACCCCGGTCGTCACCGTCCGCCCGGAACTGCCGGTGCGCAGCAGCGAGGCGGGATTGCTCAGCGAGCCGACCGAGGGCCGTTCGCCGCTGTTGTCCGGGCTGGCGGCGGCGCCCGGTACGGCGCCCGCGCCCGCGAGCCGGAGGTTGAGCGCGCGAATCCAGCCGGTGCGTCCGCCGGCCGTAACGTTGACCCACGCGCCCTGCCGGGCCACGATCTCGACCGGTTGGTTGGCCGCCACCGGCCCAACCTTGGCGGCATCGATGAACGGCTGCGCCATCAGGTCAGCCGGACGAATGACCAGCCCCGTTTCCGCACCCGCCGCAGTGGCTGGCAGGACCAGTAGCAAGGCCAGCAAGGCAGCTTGCCGCACGCGCATCGCCGCATTTTCCCCTTCAATCACCACCGGTTTGTTCAATACAACGGGTTCAATTGCTTATGGCGTGCCCGGGGGTATCGGCAGTGGTTCGAACAGCCGGACCCGAGTCTCGCGCCCTTTTACCTGATGCAGCCCGCAATCGCGCCACGCGAATGCATCCCCAACGGCATCTTTCGTCGCCTCGGTCACCAGCACCCGGGCGATACCCTTGGTCAGCCCCTCGACCCGGCTGGCAAGGTTCACCGTATCGCCGATCACCGTGTAGTCGAGCCGGTCGTTCGACCCGATGAAGCCGACCACCGCCCGGCCGGTATGAATGCCGATCCCGATTTCCAGCTCGCGGCCGAGTTCGCCCAGTTGCCCGCGCAGTTCATCGAGCGCGGCCGACATGCCGAGCGCGGCAGTGACCGCGTGGCGGGCGCTGTCGGGGTGGGCCACCGGGGCGCCCCAGAACGCCATGATTGCATCGCCGATGAACTTGTCGAGCGTGCCGCCGTGGGCGAAGATGACTTCGACCTGCGCGGAAAAGTACTGGTTCAGCATCGCGACCACGTCTTCGGGGCGCGACGCTTCGGAGAGCGAGGTGAAGCCGCGAATGTCGGAGAACAGCACGCTGACTTCGCGGGCCTCGGCCTCGTTGCGATAGTCCACGTCGCCGCGTTCGATCAGCGTGGCGACCACGCGCGGATCGAGGAACCGCTTGAACATGCCCGAGGTGCGCAGCCGCACCCGCCGCTCGTCCAGATAGGCGATCGCGCTGGCGGCAAGGTAGAACAGCCATCCGAACGCCAAGGCGGCAAACACCGGCACGAACGTCCCGCCGCGCAGCGCCAGCCAGCTGGCGGCAACAGCGATGACCGTGATCGCGATCAGCCCATAGGACAGCCGGTTGGCACTGATTCCGCGCGAAAATCCGAAGCCGACCAGCGCGATCAGCGCCAACGCGAGTGGCAGCACGGCTGTGCGCGGCGGTTCGCGCAACCAATCCCCCCGATCGAGATTGTCAATCGCGGTGGCAAGGATTTCGACCCCCGGATAAGTGCTGCCGAGCGGGGTCAGCCGCAAGTCCATCAGCCCCGGCGCGGCGGTGCCGATCACCACGATCTTGCCGCGAAACTCGTCTTTGGGGCGTTGTGGGTGCTGGCTCAGGCTGTCGAGGTAGATGTCCGCATAGGACACGTGGCGCCAGCTCTTGCGCCAGTTGAGCAGGACCGTGTGCTGCGCGGGCAGGGGCCGGCCGAGCGACTCCATGATCCGCGCGGCGAGCGAGGGGAAGCGCCAGCCCTTCGCTTCACCGTACAGCGCATGATGCCGGCCGACATTGTCGCTGTCGGGGGTGAAATTGATCAGCCCGCCACGCATCGCCTCAGGGTGCGAGATCACCGCCAGCGGCAGCATCAGCGGGATCCGCGCATCGCGGGGCGGCCGGGTGACGGGGCGGGCAGCGACGGCGGCAGGCATATGGCTGACCCACGCGCCATCGCCGTCGCCGTTCAGCGTCATGGCCAGCCAGGCTTCGGGATGGCGGGCGACCGCGTCGGCAAACGCGGTGTCCTGCTCGGGCCGGTAGACGTCCAGTTCGTTGAACAGGATGTCGAACGCCACCGCGCGCGGCCGCTGCGCAGCGATATGATCGAGCAGTTCGCCATGAACCGAGCGCGGCCACGGCCAGCTTCCGGCCAGATCGTTCATCGCTTCGAGCGAGTGCTGGTCGATGTCGACGATCACCACCCCGTCAGACTGCGGGCGTTCAGCCGCGTTCAGCGCCAGCAGCACGTCGCCGCCGCGCTGGTCGATGATCCGGCCAAGCCCGGTCAGGCCGAAATCGAGCACCGCCAGCAAGGCGAACAGCAAGCCCAGCACCAGCCAGCGGCGGCGCACCAGGATGGCGCTTAAAGTCGAGAACCCCTGCTTCATAGCGGGCCGGACCATGTCCGAACGGTGCGCGGCGCGCAATCGCGCATCATTCGGTCCGCCGCAGCGGGGTCGCTCGGCCATAAGTCAGCGCGCGCCATGCCCATTCCAGCGGACCCTGCCGGCAGCGGGCCAGCCAAGGTTTGCTCCAGCCGAGCATCAACGCCCAGCCGCCCAGCACGAACAGCCACTGCCAGCGCACCGGCACCGTGCCGACCAGCCCCAGACCCCAGCCATAGAACAGCGCGGTCATCACCATGGTGGTGCCCAGGTAATTGCTGAACGCCATCCGCCCCGCCGCGACAAGGCGCTGGCCAAGCCATGTCGGCGCCAGGCGCGGTGCCAGCAGGACCAGCGCGGCGGCATAGCCTGCGGCCATCAGCAAATGCGGCATGCCCAGCCAGTAGCCGATTGCGGCACCAGTCGCGTCGGGGGGGAAGTGGCGCGGCCAGGCCCAGCCGAGGAACCCCAGCGTCGCCGCGCCGCCGCCAGCGATGCCGCCGATCGCCAGCCGGACCAGCGCGCGGCGCGGCCATCGTCCCGAAAAAAATCCGCTGCGAAACAGCACCATGCCCAGCAGTATCAGCGGCAGGGTTTCGCCAATCGTGACCACTGCGGCATCGAGCGGTTTGGTCGGCCGGCTAGCGAGCTTGTCGGCCATCTGCGAGGTAAAGCCCATGCGGTAACCGGCCAGTTCGCGCGCGGTTGCGGCGGCATTTTCGTGTTGCTGCGCGCGGTAGTCCGCCGCCACATCGGCGCTGGCGGCGCCGCGCAGCACCTGCTGTTCCAGCGTGGTCTGCGGCACCGTCGACACCGTCATCAGGCCATGCCACGCCGCAAACAGGGTCAGCGCGGCGCCCGCCAGCGGCTTCAGCGGGGCGTTGCGGAAGGCCAGCGCGGCAATTCCGGCAAGGGCATATGTGAACAGGATATCGCCCCACCAGAACAGCAGGAAGTGGAGGTAACCGAACAAGGCCAGCCAGCCGAGGCGGCGGAGCTGCAGCGCTGCGCCGCCGATCTCGTTACGGTCTTGCCGGGCCGCGTCGGCGCGCTCGATGAACAGCAGCATCGACGCACCGAACAACAGGCTGAACAGCCCGCGCATCTTGCCTTCGAACACCAGCGTGGCGAAGGCGAACCACGCCTCGTCGGCGAACGTGGCGGGCATGGGCACGTTGGGCGAAAGCGTGGCCCCGGCCGGCCCGGCGAAGCCCGCGATATTGATCGCCAGAATGCCCAGCACCGCCACCCCGCGCACCAGATCGAGCGCGACGATGCGGCTGGAAAACGCCGCCGCCGGGCGGGCGGTCAAGCGGTCAGTCCTGCGCGGGAATGCAGGTCATCCCCGCTTTACCCAGACTTGCGCAGGCCGCGCTGGCCGCGTCGCGGCTGGCATAGCCGCCGGCCTGCAATTTGGTGACCTTGCCGGACCGGGCGTTGATGCGCGGGTGCCCGGCGAGTTCCGGGCGGGCCCTGACCTTGCTCCACAGCGTGTCGGCATTGGCGGGCACCCCGAACGCGCCGAACTGGATACGCCAGCTGCCCGAGGCGGTGGCAGGTTTGGGCGCGGCGGCAGGTTTGGTCACCGGTGCGGGCGCCGGAGCGGGCTTTGCGACCGGCGCAGGTTTTGGCGCGGGGGCGGGCGCGGGTTTCGGAGCCGGCGCAGGCTTCGCCGCCACGGCCGGACGGGCGTAATCGGCACCCGCTGTTGCCGGACTGTCACGCCCGGCGGTGCGCAGCGCGCTCGGCACGGCGGCATCGGGGTGCACGATTGGCGGAGACACCGACGATGTGGCCGGGGTCGGCGCCGAACCGGCCGCAGCGGGGCGCAGGCCAAGATCGGCCGCTGCCAGCTGCGTGCTGCGGCTGGCGTCGGCCTTGTGCGCCAGTTGCGTCGCCAGCGGGACCGCCGCCTGGCGCTGCGCCAGGGGAATATGCTGATCCATTTGCGCCAGCGCCGGGGCGGCCTGCGGCAAATTGGCGCTTTGGGCCAGCGTCATCAGCGCATAGGCCCGGATCCAGTCCTTCGGCGCCAGATCGCCATTGAAGTGG
>JANLUV010000250.1:0-2933 GCA_031363685.1 Alphaproteobacteria bacterium
ACGGGCCGCTGATCAGCCAGCTGTGGAGCATCTGCCCGGCGCTGGCCAGCGGTTGCACGCTGGTGCTGAAGCCCGCGCTGGAAGCGCCGCTGTCGGCACTGATGTTTGCCGGCCTGTTGCACGAGGCCGGCGTGCCGGACGGCGTGATCAACGTGGTGCCGGGGCCGGGGCCGACCGCCTGCGCGGCGCTGGCCGAGCACATGGACGTCAACCGCATCGCCTTCACCGGATCGACCGCGACCGGCCGCAAGATCATCGAGGCTTCGGCCAGCAACATCAAGACGGTGGCAGTCGAACTGGGCGGCAAATCGCCCGATATCGTGTTTGCCGATGCCGATCTGGAAAAGGCGGCGGTCGGCGCCGCGATGGGTTGTTTCAACAATACCGGGCAGGTCTGTTACGCCGGGAGCCGGCTGTTCGTGCAGCGTTCGATCTATGCCGAATTCATCGAGAAGGTTGCGGCAGTCGGCCGGGCGCTGCGGGTGGGCAATCCGCTTGACCCATCGACCCAGATCGGCCCGCTGGCGTCGGCCGCGCAGTTCGCGCGGGTCACCGGGTACTTCGACATTGCCCGCAGCGAAGGACTGGACATCATTTCCGGCGGCAAGGCGCTGGAGGGCCGCGGCGGCGGCTACTTCGTCGAGCCGACCGTGATTGCGGTGCCCGACGCGACATCGCGTCTGGCGCGCGAAGAGATCTTCGGACCGGTGCTCTGCGCGATCCCGTTCGACACCGAGGAGGAGGTTATCCGCATGGCCAATGCCACCGAATATGGCCTTGGCGGCGCCGTGTGGAGCCGCGATGTCGGCCGCGCCCACCGCGTGGCCCACGCGCTGCAAAGCGGCATCGCGTGGATCAATTGCTACGGCATCACCGATCCATCGACCTGCTATGGCGGCACCAAGATGAGCGGCTATGGTTCCAAGGGCGGGCCGACTCACCTGAATGACTATCTCACATCCAAGACGGTGTGGGTCGACCTGAACTAGAACAACGATAATCTCGGGAGTGGCAGGGATGAGCAAATGCGGGATGAACGATGGTCGGCCGGCGATTGACAACGTCGATCCGGATCTGCGCGCGGTTATCCCGCTGCTGCCCGATTTCGACACGGTGAGCCGGGATAATCTTGCGGACTTCCGGGCCTTGCTCAAGGGCGAGACGGTCGAACCGGGGCTGCATGGAACCGTGCAGGTCGAAGTGATCGCGGTGCCGGGTGATCCGCCGGTGCCGGCGTTGCTTTATCGCCCGGTGGGTGGGGGCGGCGCGCGGCCAGCCATCCTCAACATCCACGGAGGCGGGTTCGTTTGCAGTGATGCCGCGCGCGAACACGAGGCGATGCTCGATCTGGCGGCGGCGCTCGATTGCGTGATCCTGTCGCTGGATTACCGGCTGGCCCCCGAACACCCTTATCCCGCGCCGGCGGACGATTGCCTGGCCGGGCTGGCCTGGCTGCATGCCTCGGCGACGACGTTGGGCATCGATCCGGCGCGCATCGCGGTGCGCGGGGTCAGTGCGGGGGGCGGGTTGGCTGCAGGGCTGACGTTGCGCGCGATGGCCCGCGATGACTTGCCGATCTGCTTTGTCCTGCTGGTCTACCCGATGCTGGACGACCGGACGGCGGGTACACCCCATTGCGGCCGCTATGTGTGGACCGCCGCCGCCAACCGGTTTGGCTGGGCCAGCTTCCTTGGTCCTTACGCCGCCGATCCGCCGCCGGAAGCGGTTCCCGCCCGCGCGCAGGACCTGGCCGGTTACCCGCCAACCTTCATCGGGGTGGGCGATATCGACCTGTTTGCGATCGAGAACCTTGCCTTCGCGCAGGCACTGATGGCGGCGGGAACCCCCGTTGAACTGCATCTGTACCCGGGCGCCTATCACGGCTTCACCCTGATCGCCGTTGCCCGCGTGGCGCAAGAGTTCGAGCGCGATTGCCGCGCCGCGCTCACCCGCGCGTTTTCCGAACAAGCTGACAATCAGAACCTGGAAGGAATATCCGCATGAAAGCCTGGGCCGTCGTCGCAGCGGGAGCGCCGCTCGAACTGCTCGAATTTCCCACCCCGGTCCCGCAGGGCAGCGAAGTGCTGGTCGAGGTGACGCACGCGGGGGTGTGCCATTCGGACCTGCACTTCTGGAAGGGCGAGTATAACCTGGGCGGCGGCAAGGTGATGAAGCTGAGCGATCGCGGCGTCACCTTGCCGCGCGCGCCGGGGCACGAAATCAGCGGGCGCGTGGTGGCGATGGGGCCCGATGCGACCGGGGTGGCCGTGGGTGACCAGCGGATCGTCTACCCATGGCTGGGCTGCGGCGAATGCGTCCACTGCAAGGCCGAAGAAGACAATATGTGCCAGAAGCAGCGTGCGCTGGGCGTGGTTCAGAACGGCGGGTTCGGTTCGCACGTGCTGGTGCCGCATCCGCGCTATCTGGTCGATGCCGAGGGCGTCGATCCGGCGGTCGGGGCGACTTATGCCTGTTCGGGGATCACCACTTATTCGGCGATCGCCAAGATCATGCCTATTTCGCCGGAGGCACCGGTGGTGCTGATCGGCGCCGGCGGGGTCGGGCTGATGGCGATCGCGATGCTTAAGGCGCTGGGTCACAAGGCGATTTTCTCGGTCGATCTGAGCGCAGAAAAGCGCCATGCCGCCGCCGCAGCCGGAGCCATCGCGGTTGACGGTGCGGGTGACGACGTGGTTGAACGCGTGCTGGCGGCAACCGGCGGGCCGGTGCTGGCGGTGCTTGATTTCGTCGCCATCTCGCAGACTGCGGCCAACGGCTTCGCGATGCTCGACAAGGGCGGCAAGCTGATCATTATCGGCGTTTCGGGCGGGGAACTGACCCTGTCGCTGGCGGGGCTGGTATTCCGTGCCCACGCGGTGCTGGGTAGCAACACCGGTAGCCTCAAAGACCTGCGCGCGGTGGTCAAGCTGGCA
>JANLUV010000288.1:0-1790 GCA_031363685.1 Alphaproteobacteria bacterium
CCGCCGAGCAGCGCCCATTCGGCGGCATCATGCTGGCGGCCGGTCAGCACCAGCGTGGGGGCCAGCATCAGCGCACCGATCGCCGAAAACCAGAACACGATGGTCAGCGTTGCTTCGGTGCGGCCCATGTCGCGCAGCTGGAGCGAGACGAGCGCCAGACCCAGCGCTGCGCCGAGGCCGAGTGCGAGCCCGAGCAGCGGCAGGTGGCTGCGGTCCGGCCCGGCGATCACGATCACGCCCGCGAGGCCCAGCAGCACGGCTGCCCAGCGGAACGGCCCGACATATTCGCGCAGCAGGAACACCGACAGCAGCACGGCGAAGATCGGCATGGTGAAGCCCAGCACGGTCGATTCGGCCAGCGGCAAAACCTGAACGGCGCGCAGGGTCAGGAACATCGTGATCATCCCGAGGACCGCGCGGCGAGCATGCAGGAGCGGCCGCGCGGTTTTCAGCACGCCGACGCGGCGGCGAGCGATGACCCAGCCGCCAATTGCCAGCACCGGGATGAACTGGCGCCAGAACAGAGTTTCGAGAAGGCCCACCCCTGCTTGCCCGGCGAACTTGACCAGCAGCAGCATGATCGAGGCCGCCGCTATCGACAGCAGGCGCAGGCCCAGAGCCAGGAACGGACGTTCGCGAGAATGCACAATCGGGCTTTAGCCGCGCGCGCCGTTCAGGCAAGGGCGGCGCATGAATTATCTGTTCGACCATTGGCTGTTGGGGGCCGGTGTCCTGTTCGCGCTGCTGGCGGCGCTGGCCCGGCATGGCGACCGGCGGCGGATGCGGCGGCGTGATCCCGACCGGGTCGGGCTGGTGCCGTGGACCGGGTTGTTCTTCTGGTCGTTCCTGGCCGCGTGCGTGCTGCTGGCCGGGGCGGTGAAGGACTGGCTGGGGGGCGGGTAGCGGGGGGCGCCTGGGCGACACCCTGACCCCCGCCCAACTTCGCCTTAACGGCTGCGTATCCCTCCCCCAGCGAGGGGGAGGGAAGTGAGGGCGATCAGAGGCAGGCTTCGAGGTAGGCCTGGTCGAAGCCGAACTGGCGGGCTTTTTCGAGCGTGTAGGGGCGCAGGCCCGAGGCGCGGAATTCGCCGATGATCTTGCCGTCGTCGCTTTCGTCGAGGTACTCGAAATTGAACAGTTCCTGCGTCACGATTACTTCGCCTTCCATCCCGATCACCTCGGTGATGTTGGTGGTGCGGCGTGACCCGTCGCGCAGGCGCTTGACCTGGACGATAAGATCGACCGATTCGGCGATCTGGCGGCTGATCGCTTCCTTGGGGATCTTGATGTCGCCCATCAGGATCATGTTTTCCATCCGACCGAGGGCTTCGCGCGGAGAGTTGGCGTGGAGCGTGCACATCGAACCATCGTGGCCGGTGTTCATCGCGGCGAGCAGATCGAATGCCTCTGCGCCGCGGATTTCGCCGAGGATGATCCGGTCAGGGCGCATCCGCAGCGCGTTCTTCACAAGATCGCCGATGGTGATGGCGCCCTGGCCCTCAAGGTTCGGCGGGCGCGTTTCGAGCGGCAGCCAGTGGGGCTGCTGCAGGCGCAGTTCGGCCGCGTCTTCGATCGTCAGCACGCGCTCGCCCGGATCGATCATCTTCGACAGGGCGTTGAGCATGGTCGTCTTGCCCGAACCGGTACCGCCAGAGATGATCACGTTCATCCGGCAGGCGCCCGCGACCTTCAGCGCGGTGCACATCTTGTCCGACATCGAGCCAAAATCGCGCAGCATATCGAGCGTGATCGGCTTCTCGGAGAATTTACGAATCGAAATGGCGGTGCCG
>JANLUV010000308.1:0-3773 GCA_031363685.1 Alphaproteobacteria bacterium
ATTCCGACGCCATCATTCGATGCGGGCGTCCGATGCTACTTATACCAAGCTGCTGAGATGCTGACGCATCACAGCTTGGAAATGCTCAAGCGCCGCACGGGCTTAACCAAAGTGCGATGAGTCAAGATCATCGCACTTTGGTATAATTTGAGGCATTGCATGGACATTGCTCTCTCAATACCGCTTGGATCGCGCTGCCAATGATTGATTGGCAGCGCTTGCTAAAGAATCGGCCACCGGCGGGTATAGGGTAAACTGTCAACGGGGGCATAAACAGGGGCCAACGCTCAGTTCCGCTGCGCCCCGGTGCGTTGGCTTTGACAGCACCGCCCGAACCATTTCCAGCGCGTTAACTATGCGTCTGAACCTCCCCTTGAACAAAGCCTGCCAGATTGGGTGCTATGGAAAAGCACCGCCTCGTCCTTGCGCTTGCGGGCCTTGCCTATGGCGCATTGTGCATTTCTGTACCCGCTCAGGCGGGCGTCGGCTTTGGCATGTTGCCCAGCCTGTTTTCAACTGCAGCATTCGCTAACCAACCTCGCTGTGCCTCGCCGATAGCCCCGGCTGCGGGCGACATGAAGGCTCTCGTTGCCACTGATGGCCTGAGCAAATCTGCGGCAATCCTGGGTGGTCAGGTCAGCCGGCTGGCGATGCTCACTCTGCAGCAGGTCTCGCCCACGTTGCCGATATCGAAATCCGCCGAAGTGGCATTTTCACCGATGGCCGCGACTATCGAGCCGCGAAGCGGCGATTCCAACTGCCAATCCATCACCCTGCCAGGCCTTGAATTGCCTGATATCCATCCGGCAATTCGCGGCCCATCGCCCCTGGGCAGAGACAACTTCCTCGCCAGCAAGCGACTGCCGATCCGCCGGACCGGTTTTGACGGGGTGTGGGATCGGGTTCAGCGTGACACTTTGCCGCGCGGCACGGCTTCAGCCTTGCTGGCGGTTTCCTCCGGCCATCCCGACGAAGCCGCTCTGGCCGCAGTCAATGCCTGGACCAACAAGCACGTCCGCTATGTCGAAGACCGCGACCAATACGGCCAGGAAGATTACTGGGCGAGTGCCGCAACAACCCTGTACCGGGGCGCCGGCGATTGCGAAGACATTGCGGTCGCCAAACTGCAATTGCTCGCTGCGATGGGCGTTTCACGCAAGGACATGTATCTGGTAATTGCACGAGATCTTGTGCGCCATGCCGATCACGCGCTGCTGGTCGTCCAGTTGAACGGCAAGAACTGGTTGCTCGATAATGCGACCGACCGCGTTCTCGATGCGAGTGCAAGCTACGATTATCGTCCGATCCTGTCATTCAACAATGACCAGAAATGGCTTCACGGATATTGATCAGCGTTCTGTCAATGCCTCGTCGAATGCGCGCAAAACTGGCTTCATCAGGTAGGTCAGCACGCTCTTCCTGCCCGTGATAATCTCAACATCGCAGATCATGCCCGGCATGATTGGAAAATTTTGGCCATTTTTGGTAATATAGGCGCGATCGGTCTCAACCAGCACTGTGTAATAGGCCTGCCGCTCGACCTCATCATAGATGCTGTCCGCGCTGATATTTCGAACACGGCCGGCCAGTCCGCCATAGATCGAGAAGTCATAGGCGGTGACTTTGACATTGGCCCGATCGCCAACCTTGATGAAGGCGATATCCTTTGGCGCAACCCGCGCTTCGATGAGCAGCTTGTCGCCGACCGGGACGATCTGCATTATCTTCTCGCCCGGGTTAACGAAGCCGCCCACTGTCGTGACCTGCACGTCATTGACATAGCCTGCGGTGGGCGCGCGCAATTCGTTGCGTTGCTGCCGGGCCGATGCACCCTTGATCGTCTGCTGGTTCATGGCCAGCTTTGTCGCGACCTCGCTGCGTTCATTCAGCGCCTGCTGGCGAAAATCGAGACGCGCCTCGCTCAGTTGCGCCTGCGCTTCGCGAATGGCCGCACTGGCACGACCAACCCCCTGGCGAGCGGCGGAAATCCTGCCCTGAAGATCGACGAGATCGCGCTGCGCCGTGAGCAATTCAGTTTGCGGAATAACTCGTTTGGCCACCAGCGGAGCAAGCATGTTGACCTGTTCCTGCGACAGCCGGATGCTGCTCTCAAGCGATGCAACGGTCGCCTGTCCCTCGCTCATGTCGCGCTGACGCTGCTCTACCGCAGCCGCAAGGGCATTTTGCCGGCTGCTGGCGGTTGCCTGGCGGGCCTGGGCAAGGCGAGCCTCTTCGGCGCAGACGCTGCCCGCCGCGCAATCGCCGCTGCCGGCCCCAGTGCCTTCCTGTTCGAGCCGATCCGCGCGCGCCGCAAGCCGTTCAGTCTCTGCTTCAAGCTGCCCAAGCGCAGATGCGGACTGGGAATCGTCCAGCCGCACCAGCAGTTGGCCCCGCTTCACGAGTTGGCCCGACCGGACAAGGATCGCGGCAACCGTTGACGGTTCAGCTGCCTGGATGAGCTGGACCTTGCTTGACGGCACGACCTTGCCGAGACCGCGCGTGATTTCATCAATGCGGGCAAATGCTGCCCACAAAATCAGGATCATCATGCCGACAGCACAGATCGCGATCAGCTTCCGGTTCGCATCCCAATCATCAAATCCCGACCAATCGCGTAGGGTCATTGATCAGCTACTGCCTCTGTTACGTGATTTGCCGCGACTTTTTCACTCACAGCGAGTGCCGCAGGTGCTTCGCCAATAGCCTGACGATAGCGCGTATTCGCCTGAGTCGGGTCCGGAATCGAGAGGCGCCACGCCTTCGTTACATCAATCCGCCCGCCGACATCGGTTGCCGCATGGCGGTCTGTGATATGCGACGCCACGGTCAGCCCGGGCACAACGCTGTCCACAGCCGGCTCAGCGTCATTCGACGAGGCCCTCGCTCGGAGCGCGATATAGTCGATCGCGGGAATGCGTTCGAGGCCGCTGTAGCGACCGATGAACGCGGCCGACTTCCCCCAACTGCCATTGAACCGATAAAAGATGTGCCGGCCGAGTTGCTCGATCTTGCCAAGCTGGAAAGCCCACTTCGGCAATACGTAATCCGCGTGATAGTGGGTTGAGGTCCCGACGCTGGCTTCGATGTGGCCGTTAAGGGCTTCGCGCGCGACTGCTCCGGCGGACATCCATGCCGCAGCTGCGGGTGTCCGCAGTAATGCACCGTCACAGGTGAAGCTGAACTGGCAGCCGGTCCGCCGTTCCGATCCCTGATAGACCACCCCGCAAATGCTTTTCGGATAGGCTGGGTGGCGCATCCGATTAATCACCACCTGCGCAACGGCGCGCATGCCGTCCAGCGGCTCGACTGCCGCCTCGTAATAGATCGCCTGTGTCAGGCATTTGAGTGCCGTGGCGTAATTGCCCTCGCCCGCACCGGCCAACAGGAAGCTGCGGACATTTTCGATCGGCAGGCCCGAGACCGGTATCGCCGCATTGCGGTCTTGCGCAGCGGCACCCTCGACGACGATCTGCGCCTTGTCATCCACGGTGAGGTTATCGACCATGCGCAACTGGTCGAACTCCACCCGTATCGTCGCTGCGGGCTGAGGCTTGCGCCAGCCTATGCGATCGAGGGCGCGAGCGACATTCGAGATGCCGTCACCCGCCACAAATCCCGTTGCCACCGCCAGCACAAGCAGTGCCGCCGGCACATACAGGTCAGCCGCCAGCCAGCGCCGCGCCGTCACGCCGGAATGGGTAAATGCCCCCAGATCAAGGATCGCAGCGTCTGGCATGTCAAGGTTTGGGACCGACTCCTGCCGAGGCAATCAT
>JANLUV010000320.1:0-2212 GCA_031363685.1 Alphaproteobacteria bacterium
CCGCCGGCCGCAAAGCCTTCATCGAGATTGCATTCGGCGGTCATGATCGTCGGTACGCCGTTCGCCCATGCTTCAAGAATGGCCATGGGCAGACCTTCGCTGTGCGACGGCAGCACCATGAACCGGCCGGAACCCAGCAGGGCAGCCTTGGCGGCGCCGTATGTCGGTCCGGCAAATTCGACCGAGCCGTCGCTCTTCCGGACTGCGGTTTCGAGGTCGGCGCTATCGGGGGCATCGCCCCAGCCGGCGATGACCAGGCGCGCGCCGTCCGGGCGCCGGGCCAGCGCCCATGCTTCGACAAGGGCAAGCAGGTTCTTCTTCGCGTGGATCCGGCCGATATAGATGACCACCGGCGGCGGCATCTCTGCGCGGCGAGCCGGATGTGGTTCCGGCCCGGCGTTGGGGATGACGACGCAGTCGGCCCGGCTGCTTTCCCGCTGAATGTCGCGCGCTTCACTCGGGGTCAGGGCGTGCAGCGCGGTCGCCCGCTGCCAGCCGCCGCGCTCGTAAACCGTGCGCGCCAGGGCCTTCTTCAATTTGCCGCGTCCGGTAATCCAGGGATCAAGCATGCCATGGGGCGAGATGAAATAGGGTCGGCCGGTTCGCCGTGCCCAGCGGCTTGCGGCGGCAGAGGGGTACATCCAGATGCCGTGAAGGTGCAGACAGTCAAGGTTGGCCGCCAGCAGATCCCGGTCCAACGCGGGCGCAAAGCCGACCTGACGCGGGCCGATCACATCGGCAAGCGCCACCGGGGTGGGGCCGAAGCGGGGGCGATCGTCGTCGGAACTGGCATCGCGCAGGGCGAACACTTGCGCCTCGCCGCCCAGCGAGCGGATCATTTCGGTGTGCGCCACCACCGCCTCGAACACCCCTCCGCCCATCCGCGAAGCCGACGCTGTGACCAGGCCGATGCGCAAACCGGCGAGGGGCAGGACAGCAGCGGAATTCATTGGGTTGGCGTCGTCCGCTGCGCTTCCTGCAACATGGTCCGCCTGCGCATGACCGCTGGCGGAAGGCTGCTTCGTCCAGACGGACCAGGGCTGACAGAAACGCGCCCGGCCGGCGGATCACCACGCTCGACACTGTTGCCACCGGCATCGATGGCCAACCGGTTCCGGGCCAGCGCAGCACGAATGTCCGCAGCCTTAGGGATGCCCGTGTACTTGGCAATCAGGTTCCAGATGAAGATCGGCATGAGATAGATGCCTGCCTGGCGCACGACCGTTAACAGGATGCCATCGCGCAGCGCGACTACCAGGATTGGCAGGAACACCAGATAGCAGGCCGTCTTGAAGGTCGTCTGGTCGCCGGACACGAACCGGGCATAAATCCGGCCAAGGACATGGCCCCATAGCCCGCACCAGATTACGACGCCCAACCAGCCGAGCGCATACCACCCTTCGCCGGGCAGTGATTTCGTCATGCCAAGAGGATTGCCGTGATCGAACAGCCAAACTCTGCGGAACGGCTCGCCAACCGGTTTACCTGTCCAGAGCAGGCGTGGCACGGGTTCGGTGAATATCTGCAAGTTATCCAGGAAATAGTCGTACGTGCCAGACCTTTGCGGGATCACGTAGACCAGATATTCAAGGTACTCCATGTTGGCAAAGTCCATGCCTTCCAGAAAACGATCCTGCGACTGGGCACTTTCGAATGAGTCCTGCTCTTCCAGCCCGATCACCTGACGGACCGCACTGCCGCGGTCCTGCCCGACGAAGCTGAACAACAGCACCAGTGCGGCAGCGCCTGCGATCACCCGAATACCCGGGTAACGGATCCGCTTTTCATACAGATAGAACAGGCCGGCACTGACGATCGCCGCCACAAACGGACCACGCCCGCCGGTACTCGCACGCAATGTGACGAACGCAACGATCGGGGCAAATGACCAAAGGCGGAAGCGCGACAGCCATATCACGAGCGCGCTGAGGGAAACTGCCATGAGCTGAAGGTCGGTAATATAGCCGATCTTGCTTGTGTTGATGGTAACGCCCGTAGACCGATCCATCATCATGCCCGAGAAATTGCCATCGTCACCGAACGAGTGCAGCACTGAATAGGCCGCGGCCGGACCGCATATAACGACCACCCAGACAAATACTTGCGTAAGGCGGCGTCGTTCCTCGCGGATTGCGTCATCTTCGGCAAAGCGCATAGGAGCGTGCCCCGCCCGCAAACAGAAAAATGCGAACGCCAGAAACCCGAGGGTTGC
>JANLUV010000326.1:0-4860 GCA_031363685.1 Alphaproteobacteria bacterium
TGCAGGGAACGCCGCCAACCGTGCGCGTTTCGATCGCCAGCTCTGCCGGCAAGCCGAGCTTGGCCGCCAACGCCTCGAACCCGGTCCGCCATTCGGTTATCGGGGCATCGTTCGCGGCGGGTGTCGCTTCGCGAAAAAGCGCTACGCTACGCGCTTTTGCTTCCTGTTCGGTCATTTCCGGCATCCTTCCCGTGTGGCTTGTTTCACCCATTCTCAGACACGCGGGTGTTCCCGCCGGTCTGGGGCAAGCCAAAATTAATTCGGATTCATATGGCTGGAGCGCGCTGCGATCAAGCTCTTGCAGGTATAAGAAACTACTTGTTCCCGAGCCCGAAATTTCCGATGAATGGTCAAAATATGGGCACCTATCAAACGGGCGCGCCACATCGGCATCTGGAGAGAGACATGACAGGCAGGCTTGCAGGCAAAGTAGCGATCATCACCGGCGCCGCGCGCGGCCAGGGCGCCGACGAGGCGCGGGCCTTCGTGGCCGAAGGCGCGCAGGTGGTGCTCACCGACGTTCTCCCCGAAGTCCACGATGTCGCGCGCGAACTGGGCGATGCCGCCATCGCGCTGAAGCACGACGTGGCCGACGAGGAGCAATGGCAGGCCGTGGCCAAGACCGCGCTGGAAAAGTTCGGCAAGATCGATATCCTCGTGAACAACGCCGGGATTTTCAAGTCCGGCCTCATGACGGAGACGACCAAAGAACAGATGGTCGCGCATTTCAACGTCAACCAGTTGGGCGTGTTTCTGGGAATGAAGGCGGTGACCGAAGCGATGATCGCTAATGGCGGCGGTTCGATCATCAACATCAGTTCCGGTGCAGGCCAGCGCGGGTACCCGGGCATATTTGCCTACCTGTCGACCAAGTGGGCGGTGACCGGCATGACCAAGGCAGCGGCGCGAGAGCTGGCCCCGCACAAGATCCGCGTCAATTCGGTGCATCCGGGGCTGATCAACACGCCGATGATCGCCGGCGCTGAAGGCAATGTAGACAGCATGCGCGAAATCGCGGCTACGATGCCGCTCGGCCGCATCGGTACGACCGCTGACGTGGTAGTGGTGGTCGTGCACCTGGCCTCCGACGCTTCGAGCTATTCGACCGGCAGCGAATTCACGATGGACGGCGGCACCGGGCTTTAACGCCGGGTTGCAGAACAGGGGCGGGCAACAAGCCCGCCCACCAGACGGGGCGCCGCAATATAACGGCGCGGGAGAGACGCTGATGAAGACCTGGCCTTCGCGTATTTTGGCGGTGCTGTTGCTGGTGATCGGCCTGGCCGTGACCGGTGGCGGGGCGATGCTCGTCTCGCTTGGCGGATCGCCCTATTACCTCGTCGGCGGAATTGCCGTGGCGTTGGCCGGGTTCTGGACCTGGCGGAGCGATGCGCGCGCCGGCTGGCTTTACGCCGGGTTTATCGCGGTAACGGCACTGTGGGCGTTGTGGGAAGTCGGGCTGGACGGCTGGCAGCTGACGCCGCGGATTTTCGGCCCGGCGGTGATCGGGCTGCTGTTTGCGCTGCCCGCGCTGCGCAAGGCGCTGGGACGGGGCAGCACCGCTGCGGCGCTGGTCAGTCTGGCCGGACTGTTGCTCGTCACGGGCACGTTCTTTCGCTCGCAAATGGAAGTTTCGGCGAGCGGCGCTGTCGCGCAACGCCCGGTCGCGCTGCCCGGCAACCCCGGCGAATGGCCGGTGTGGGGCCGCGACAATGCCGGCAGCCGGTTCTCCCCGCTGAACCAGATAACCCCGGCGAACGTCAGCACGCTCAAGCGGGTGTGGCAGTTCGACACCGGCATCGATCCGATGAAAGAACCCACCCCCAGCCCGATGCAGTCCACCCCGCTGATGGTCGATGGCAAGCTGTTCTTCTGCACGCAGACCAACGTGGTCTTCGCGCTTGATCCGGAAACCGGCAAGCAGGCATGGCGCTTCGATCCCAAGGTCGATCCGACCGGCGGATCGGTGGTGCGGACCTGTCGCGGCGTTTCGTATCATGATGGCGCCCCCGGTGTGGCCAACGGCCAGGCCCCGTTCTGCGCGCGCAAGATCATCACCGCCACGTTTGGCGCGCAACTGATCGCGCTGGACAGCCAGACCGGCAAGCCGTGCCCCGAATTCGGCCAGGGCGGTATCGTCGATCTCAAGCAGGGTCAGGGCGAGATCATCCCCGGCTTCTATTACGTCAGTTCGGCCCCGGCGATCGTGCGCGACACCATCGTGATCGGCGGCTGGGTGGCCGACAACGTCAGCAGTGACGAGCCTTCGGGCGTGATCCGCGCATTCGATGTCAACACCGGCAAGTTCCGCTGGGCTTGGGACGCCGGCAACCCCGGCAATCGCAATGGCCCCCCGGCCGGCCAGTGGTACACCCGCTCCACCCCCAATTCGTGGGGGCCGATGAGCGGCGATGAACAGCTCGGGCTGGTCTACGTTCCGACCGGTAATTCCACCCCCGATCACTTCGGCGGCCTGCGTTCTGCCGCCAGCCTGAAATACGGCAGCTCGGTCGTCGCGCTCGATGCCACCAGCGGCGACGTGCGCTGGTCGTTCCAGACCGCGCACAATGACTTGTGGGATTATGACGTCGCCTCGCAGCCGACGCTGTTCGATTTCCCGGGGCCGAACGGCCCGATCCCGGCGCTGGTCCAGCCGACCAAGCGGTCCGAACTGTTCGTGCTTGACCGGCGCACCGGCAAGCCGCTGACCAGGGTCGCCGAACAGCCGGTGCCCACCGCCGGTGCGGTGCCCGAGGAGCGCGTTTCGCCGACCCAGCCGTTCTCGGTCGGGATGCCGGACTTTACGGGCGGCCGCGTCACCGAGCGCAGCATGTGGGGCATGACCCCGCTCGACCAGCTATGGTGCCGCATCCGCTTCCGCCAACTGCGCTATGATGGCCCGGCCACGCCCCCGGGGCTGGAGGAATCGCTGATCTGGCCGAGCATCGGCGGCGGGATGAACTGGGGCGGGGTGTCCTATGATCCAGTACGCCGCCTGATGCTGGTGAATACACTGTATTATCCGACCCTGATCTACCTCGTGCCGCGGGCCAAAGCCGACCAGGCGATTGCCGCCGCCAAGGCTAAATCGCCCGACAGCCACGCCACCGCCAACTTCGACCTGCCCCAGCCGATGAGCGGGACGCCCTATGGCGCCAAGCTGCGGGGGTTCATCACCCCGCTGGGCACGCTGTGCACCGCTCCGCCCTATGGCCGCATGACCGCGATCGACATGACCACGCAGAAAATCCGCTGGCAGCGCCCGGTCGGCACGATGCGCGACAGCGGGCCATTAGGGCTGCACTCGGGCCTGCCGATCCCGATGGGCATGCCCGGCTTCGGCGGATCTCTGGTCACCGGCAGCGGGCTGACTTTTTTCGGCGCCCAGAAGGAGCGCACCTTCCGCGCGTTTTCCACCGAGACCGGGCAGGAGCTGTGGGCCACGCGGATGCCGGCCAGCGGTAACGCGAATCCGATGACGTACGCCGGCCCCCGCAGTGGCCGTCAGTTCATCTTGATCGCCGCAACTGGCCATGTCACATCGCAATCCCTCCCACTCGGTCGCACGATCGAGGCCTATGCCCTACCGGAGACTAGAAAATGAGCCACCCCCACCAGAACTTCCGCGCCGATGAACTGCTGCTGCGCGCCCGCAGCGACGATGAGCGCGAATGGGTTCCTGCGGCGATGGAAGGCGTGTGGATGCGCCCGCTCCTGTTCGACACCGTGGCGGGCGCGTGGGTCAACATCACCCGCATCCAACGCGAAGGCTTCATCAGTCGCCATGCACACCCCTGCCCGGTCCATGCCTATGTCCTTTCGGGCCAGTGGCGCTATGCCGAACGGGACTGGATTGCCAAGGCTGGCGACTTCCTGCTCGAACCGCCGGGCGACATCCACACGCTGATTGGCTTGCCGGGCGGTTCGGAAACGCTGTTCACCATTTCTGCCACGCTGATCGAGCTGGACGACGAGGGCAAGCCGGTCGGCTATGCCGATGTGTTCACCCGCATCGAGCAAGCTGCGGCGCATTTCGAACGGGTCGGTCTGGGCCGCGATTACGTGAAGCAATTCATCCGCTGACCACATCACGGAAAGACACTGCCATGATCGACCTCTATTTCGGGACCAGCCCGAACGTCTACAAGATTAACATCGCACTGGAGGAAATGGCGCTGGATTACCGGCTGGTGCCGGTCGACCTCAGTCAGGGGACGCATCTTGATCCGGCGAAGTTGGGCGGCGGGGTGACCGGCAAGGTTCCGGTGATCGTCGACCATGCGCCCGCGGGGCGTGCCGGCCCGGTGACCGTGATCGAATCCGGCGCGATCCTGCAGTATCTCGCGGAAAAGTGCGGCAAGTTCATCGGAACCACTCCGGCCGAGCGCACCGAGGTGATGCAGTGGCTGTTCTGGCAGATGGGCGGGCTCGGCCCGATCGGCGGACAGCTATGGCACTTCCGTGCCTTTGCCCCGAAGATCGCGCCCGAGTTCGACAACAGCTATGCGCTCAGCCGCTATGACCGGATGTTCGCGCGGCTGTGGAAGACAATGGACGAGCAACTGGCCGCGCGGCCCTACCTTGCCGGCGACTATTCAATTGCCGACATGGCCTGCTATCCATGGATCATCTATCTGGCACCGTCCGAGGGGATCGAGGCCTACCCCAACATCCGCCGCTGGCGCGATGCGCTGGCCGCCCGTCCGGCGGTTGTCGCAGCCTATGCCCGCGCCCGCGCGCTTGATGTCGGCTATGAGCGCAACGAACTGGATACTGCGCTGATGCCGTGGGAGGGCATCATGCAGCATGTGATCACAGTTTAACGGCAACGAACCCCGCGCCAAACCAGAACGGGCCCGC
>JANLUV010000333.1:0-11864 GCA_031363685.1 Alphaproteobacteria bacterium
CTGCCCGCCTCGATCCCCTTGGCGCACAGCACCAGATCGCGGGGCATGTCGGGCAGATCGGCCAGCACGGCAGCCAGATGTTGCGCCGGAGTGACCACCAGCAGCGCCGGCAGTGCCGCCAGTTCGCCAAGGTGCGCGGTCGCGCGGATCGCCGGATAGAGCAGGGCGCCGGGCAGATAGGGCGTATTGGTCCGCTGATCGTTGATTTCGGCGACCAGCGCAACCTCGCGCGCCCACAGCAGTACGGGGGTGCCGTCACTCGCCAGCACTTGCGCCAGCGCGGTGCCCCACGCCCCGGCGCCGATGATGCCGATCGGGCTCATGCCTTCACTCCTGCGCCGCGCACCGGGTGGGCCTGTGGATCGAGCGGCCAGCGCGGCCGGGCAGCGAAATCGAGCGGATCGGGCACGAACCCGGTGGTTGCGGTCATGCGTTCCACCCCTGCCCAAGCGATCATCGCCGCGTTGTCGGTACATAGCGCCAGCGGCGGGGCGACGAAGCGCAGACCATGCGCCGCCGCCAGTCGTTCGAGCGCGGCACGGACCGCGCGGTTGGCCGCGACCCCGCCGGCCACCACGAGGGCATTGACCGGTGCGTCCTGCGCCAGCCGCGCCAGCGCCGCCGCAGTCCGGTCGATCACGCAATCGATCGCGGCCTGCTGGAACGCGGCGGCGATATCGGCATCGGCATGGACACCGGCCTGCTTGGCCCGCAGCGCGGCGCTTTTCAGCCCGGCGAAGGAGAAGTGCGGTTCGGCGCTGCCCAGCAGCGGGCGCGGCAACGGCACCTTGCGCGCGTCGCCGGTCGCGGCCATGCGCTCTACCGCCGGGCCGCCGGGATAGCCGAGGCCGAGGATCTTGGCGGTCTTGTCGAACGCTTCGCCCAGCGCATCGTCGATCGTGGTGGCGAGGCGGCGGTATTGCCCGACCCCGCTGACCAGCAGCAACTGGCAGTGCCCGCCTGACGCGAGCAGCAGCAAGTAGGGAAACTGCAGCGTTGCATCGGCCAGCCGGGGCGACAGCGCATGGCCTTCAAGGTGGTTGATCGCGATCAGCGGCTTGTCGGCGGCCATGGCCAGCGCCTTGGCGGTGACCAGCCCGACCATCACGCCGCCGATCAGCCCCGGCCCGGCGGTGGCGGCGATCGCATCGACCGCAGACAGATCAAGCCCGGCATCGGCCAAAGTCGCGGCGATCAGCGGGGTGAGCCGTTCGGCATGGGCGCGGGCGGCGATTTCGGGAACAACGCCGCCATAGGGCCGGTGCGCATCATCTTGCGACGCGATGCGCTGCGCGACGATCCGGCGACCATCGGTCACCAGCGCCGCCGCTGTTTCGTCACAAGACGATTCAATGCCCAGGACCAGCATCATCCCGGGTTTCCCTGTACGACATTGGCCGCTAGCACAAGCCGCCATGACCGGCTTTCCCCCCCAGCCCCTCAAACTTGGCACCCGCCGCTCTCCGCTTGCCATGGCGCAGGCCGAAGAAGCCCGCCATCGGCTGTGCGCCGCGCATGGCTGGAACGAGGGTGCCATCGCCCTGGTGCCGGTGACCGCCAGCGGCGACCGCATCCAGAATCGCCCGCTGGCCGAGATCGGCGGCAAGGCGCTGTGGACCAAGGAACTGGACGCCTGGCTGATCGCCGGGGAAATCGATTTCGCGGTACATTCGCTCAAGGACGTGGAAACAATCCGCCCCGCCGCAATCGCCATCGCCGCGATCCTCCCGCGTGAAGACGTGCGCGACGTACTGGTCGGTGCGGCGTCGATCCACGCGCTGCCCCGCGGCGCCCGGATCGGCACCGGCGCCCCGCGCCGCGCCGCGCAGGTGCTGCATGCCCGGCCCGATTGCACGGTGGTGCCGTTTCGCGGCAACGTCGCCACCCGGCTGGCCAAGCTGGCGGCGGGCGAGGCCGACGCGACGCTACTGGCGGCGGCCGGGCTGAACCGGCTGGGCCACCACGGCACCGGCCATCCGCTGGATCCGGACGAATGGCTGCCCGCGCCCGGGCAGGGCGCTATCGCGATCGAATGCCGGACCGACGACGCCGCGACCCGAGCGCTGCTGGCCGCGATCGATCACGCGCCGAGCCGCGCTGCCGTGATGGCCGAACGCGCGCTGCTGGCAGCGCTGGGCGGCAATTGCCACAGCCCGATCGCGGTGCTGACCCGCGCCGAGGGCACCGAACTGGTACTGCGCGCGGCGCTGTTCAGCCCCGACGGGGCCGAGCGGATCGAGGGGACTGTTCGTTTCGCCGCGAGCGATCCGGACGGCGCGGGGCGGCTGGCCGACGAGTTGCTGGCTCGCGCTGTTCCGGCGATCCGGGTCCACTTCACCGGCCGATGATCCCACTGATCGTCATTCGCCCCGAACCCGGCTGCAGTGCCAGCGTTGGCGCGGCGCAGGAACTGGGTCTGGCGGCACAGGGCTGGCCGCTGTTCGACGTGACCCCGCTGCCGTGGGACGCCCCCGCGCCGGAAAAGTTCGATGCGCTGCTGGTCGGCAGCGCCAACGCCTTTCGCCACGGCGGCGGCGCGCTGGCGCAGTATCGCGACCTGCCGGTCCATGCGGTCGGCGCGGCGACGGCTGCGGCCGGGCCAGGCGCCGGGTTCGCGGTGGCGGCGACCGGCAGCGGCGGGCTGCAAGCCGTGCTCGCCGCGATCCCCGCCGGCACGCGCGTGCTGCGACTTGCCGGCGCCGAACGGGTCGAACTGCGCCCGCCCGCCGGAGTTACGATGACGGAGCGCGTAGTCTACGCCAGTGTGCCCCGGCCAATGCCGCCCGCGCTGGCTGCGCTGCTCGCCCGCCCTGCGGCGGTGTTGCTCCATTCGGCCGAGGCGGCGCGCCACTTCGCGGCCGAATGCGACCGGCTGGGGATCGGCCGCGCCGCACTTGCGCTTGCCACCATCGGCCCGCGCGTCATCGCCGCCGTTGGCTTGGGCTGGCGCGCCATCGCGGCGGCTGCCGAACCGACCGAAGCAGCGCTGCTGGCGGAGGCGCGCGAGTTGTGCCAAGACCTTGGCGGTAGCCCAGACCTTTCGGGGGATTGAGGACGACACCACACATGCCGGATGAATTCTTTACCCAGAACCCGACGCCGCAATTTTCCGCCCCCCAATATCCGGGACCGGTCCGGAGCCCCGGTGGAGGCCGCGCGATAGTCGCCGCGGCGCTGCTGGCCTTCGTCGCCATGGGCGGGGCAATCGGTTATTTCGCGTGGACCGGCACGCTGCCGTTCGGACAGCCCCGCGGCGGGCCAGGCAGCGGCCCGGCCAGAATACCGCTGGTCTTCGCCCCCGCCGCCACCGCACCGGCCAGCCCTTCGGCCGAAACCTTGGCGCGGGCCGACGCGCTCGATGCGCGGATGGCTGCACTGGAGCAGCGGCTCGCCGCAGTCGATGTCCACGCCGATGCCGCCTCGGGCAATGCCGCCCGGGCCGAAGCGCTGCTGATCGCGTTTGCCGCGCGCCGCGCGCTCGATCGGGGGGCGCCGCTCGGCTTTCTTGAGGACCAGCTGCGCCTGCGTTTTGCCGATGCCCAGCCCAACGCGGTCGGCACGGTGATCGATACGGCGCGCAGCCCGGTCACGCTTGACCAGCTGGTCGCCGGGCTCGATACGCTCGCGCCGAGCCTGACCCAAGCCCCGGTGAGCGACGGGGCGTGGACCCGGATCAAGCGCGAGATGTCGAACCTGTTCGTGATTCGTCACGATTCTGCGCCCAGCCCCGCACCCACCGTGATGCTCGGCCGTGCCCGCGCGCTGCTCGAAGCGGGCAAGACCGAGGACGCCATCACCGAAGTGCAGCGCCTGCCGGGCGCCGCCGGCGCCGCCGACTGGATGACCGCCGCGCGCCGCTATGACGCCGCCCGCCGCGCGCTCGACCTGCTGGAAACGACCGCCCTGCTCGATACCAGGGGGCTTAAGGATGGCGGCGGGGCGAAAGTGAACCAGCCCAGCCCGATCGTGCCCACGCCGGAGGCCAGCGGGCCGGAGTAAGCCTGCTTACGCCTGCAACAGCTGCGGCAGCTTGCCGCTCATCCCGCGCGCCTCGTCCATGAAGAACCGCTTGAGCGAGGGCAGGCGCTGCACCGCGCCCATCCCGGCGCGGCGGATCAGCGAGGGCAGGCGGCCGCGCACCCCGAACAGGCGGGTGATCGTATCGGTCATTGCCATCACCGTGAAACTGTCGAGGCTGCGCCAGCGTTCATAGCGGGCCAGACTTTGAGCATCGCCCGGTTCCAGCCCGAGCCGCATCCCGTCGGACAGCACTTCAACCAATACGCCCACATCGCGCAGACCGAGATTGAGCCCCTGCCCGGCAATCGGGTGCATCCCGTGCGCGGCATCGCCGATCAGCGCGAGCCGGTGATCGACGATCCTGGCCGCGTGGTGGAAGTTGAGCGGGTAGGACATGCGCGGCGCAGACAGTTCCACCGTGCCCAGGATCGCGCCCACGCGGCTTTGCACTTCGGCCAGGAATGCGGTGTCCGACAGCCCGGTCCACCCGGCCGCATCCTGTTCCGCAACGGTCCAGACCAGCGCGGAACGGTGCCGCCCGGCGACATCGAGCAACGGCAGGAGCGCGAACGGCCCCGCCGGATAGAAGATTTCCCACGCGACGTTGTCGTGCGGTTTCTCGTGCCACAGCCCGGTCACCATCGCGCGGTGGTGATAGTCCCACTTCGCCAGCCTGAACCCGGCCTCGTCGCGCGTCGGCGAGCGGCGGCCTTCGGCGGCGACCAGCAGATTGCCGGTCAGTTCGCGCCCGTCGTCCAGCGTCACCGTCACGCCATGCGGGCCGCGTTCGCGCGAGACGGCCTCGGCGCGGGTGTGCCAGGCGATGGCCGGTTCCTGCGCCGCCGCCGCGAACAGCGCGAGGCGCAGATCGCGGTTGGCGTACATCCGGCCGAGCGAGCCTGCGTCCGCCTCGGGCCGGAAATCGATCCGGCCGGGCTTGAGCTGGTCGGTCACTGCGATGGACTCGATCGGGCAGCCAAGCGGGGCCAGCCGGTCGGCCAGCCCGATGTTGGTGAACAGGTTCCAGCTTGCGGTGGAAATGGCCGAGGCCCGGCCGTCGGCGCCATCGGCGGTCAGTTCGGCCGGGTCGGCCTTGTCGATCACGTGGCTGGTCAGCCCTGCGCGGGCCGCAGCAAGCGCCAGCGTCATGCCGACCAGCCCGCCGCCAAGGATCACGAGATCGCGCGATTCAGTCATCGAAGCCAACTCTCTGTGGCGGGCGCCATTAGTGTTCGTCTGGCCCTGTCGCCATTGCCGCGCAAGACCTACTTACGGGTATCGCAGGTGTTGCCCGGCCCGCCATCGAGATCGAGGCAGCGGCCATCGAAGCTGCCTTCGGGCACGTTCAGCCGCAGCATCGCGGCCAGGCTTGGCGCGATGTCGACCGTTTCGACCGGGGCCGGCTGTTCGAACCCGGGCAGCCCCTTGCGCCAGAACAGCAGCGGCACGCGCCGATCGTAATCCCACGCGCTGCCATGCGTGGCGACATAGCCGGGCGCCGCCGCGATAATCGGCACCACGGCTCGGTCGAGCAGCACCACCACATCGCCCGACCGCTGCGGATCGAAGCTGGCCCGCGCCCGTTCGCGCAGGGTCCAGTCCTGCGGATTGCCGGCCGGGAGCGGCGACCTCGCGAGTTCGTCCGAGGTGAATACTGCCGCGACCTGCGGATGGCTCCGCAGCCGCGCCGCGAGCAGCGCGATGGCCTTGGCACGCTGTTCGGCCGGCAGCGCCTTGGTGACATAGAGGTCGCCGAATGGTCCGTCGCCATAAAGCACCTGCACGTCCGCATTCAGGCCAAGCTGCGCGGCGACAACTTTGCCCAGCGCGGCCGGGGCCAGCGCGGGATCGACGCGCATCGCATAAGGCAGCGCCTGTTGGTCCAGCCGTTCGGGCGCGTCGAGCCCGTCGTGATCGGCGGTGAGGACCACCACATAATCGATCCCCGCCGCATCGAGCCGGGTGAAGAACGCGCCAATCGACCGGTCCAGTTCGGCCATCTGGATGCACATCTCCAGCCCCTCGTGGCCGGCGGCGTGGCCGATGTAGTCGGTGGCCGACAGGCCGACCGAGAGCACATCGGGCGCGCTGCCCCGGCCAAGCTGCAGTTCGTCAACCAGTTTGCCGGCCAGATCGAGCGTCGCCGCGTCCATCCGCGGCGAGACGCGGAAGGCATCGGGCTGGCCGGGGGACAGGGCAAAGCGCCCCGTGCCGATCGTTCCGGCGGCGCCCGCAGCGATCGCCGCTTCGCGCACGCCGCACCATGCGGGGACCGGCAGCGCGGGGGCGCCGGTGTTCAGCACTTCAGCGAGCGCGGCATTTTCCGCCACGGCCGCCGGGGCTGGCGCGCGGCCCCGGAACGTCACGAACTGGCCGGCCTTGTACCAGTAGGCCTGATCGATCACGTGGCCGCCCATCATCACCGCCGCGCGGTCCTTGGCCGAAACGGCGACGTTGCGGCTGCCCGGATCGGCCTGCTTGAGGTATTCGCCCAGCGTGGGCACGCGCAAGTGGATCGCCGAGACGACCGGGTCCTTCGCGGTGCTGGCGGGATCGCTTTCGTCCTCCACGCAATAAACCCGCTTGTCGGCGCGGGCCAGCGCGGTGTCGAACCAGGTGTTGGCGATGATCCCGCTGCGCGCCGGGTGGACGCCGGTCAGCAATGTGGCATGGCCGGGGCAGGTCTCGGTCGCGGCGTGGCTCTGGAAGGCGCTGGGGAACACCGCGCCCTGCATCAGCCGCGCCAGCCCGCCGGTGAAGCGCTGGCGGTACTGGGCGAACAGATCGGCCGAAAACTGATCGACCGCAAGCGCCACCACCAACCGGGGCGGCGTGGTCGGCACCGGTATCGGCCGGGGCGCGGGGATGCCGGCGACCGGGTTCGGCGTGGAGGCGCAGCCAGCAAGCGCCAGAGCCAGAACTGCGGCGAAAGCGGGCGCAAGAGGGCTGATCCGCATGATGATTCCTTGAATTAGCGGCGCCGACACGGCAGGGACGCGGGATGCCGGGGTCACCCGCCCCGCGCAACCCTGTTTCTGGCCTGTAATTGGCTTTCTTTCGCGGAGTCATCCCCCGGCAATGCCCTCGTGCCACCGGCTCATTGC
Source organism: Alphaproteobacteria bacterium (assembly GCA_031363685.1). Classification (GTDB taxonomy): domain Bacteria; phylum Pseudomonadota; class Alphaproteobacteria; order Sphingomonadales; family Sphingomonadaceae; genus Novosphingobium. Next base: position 7,125 of record JANLUV010000333.1, read on the forward strand.
ACTCATATTGCAGGTACTTGGCGTAATGGCCGCGCTGGTGGCTGCGCCAGCGCACGCGGCTCCCACGCACATCGCCGCGACTCTGCGCGCCGAAGGGCCAGCCGCGCCGGGCGGAACAGTCACCCTCGCCATCGCGATGCGGCCGGACAAGGGCTGGCACGGCTACTGGTCCAACCCCGGCGACGCGGGCTTTGGGATGACGCTGGCATGGGCGCTGCCGCCAGGCGCCAGCACCGCGCCGCTGCGCTATCCGGTGCCGCATACGCTGGTGGTCGCGGGGCTGATGAACCACGTCTACAAGGACGCCTATGCGGTGCTTGTGCCGCTGACGCTGCCCGCCAATGCTGCGCCCGGCACGCGCCTGCCGGTGCGCGTCCATGCCGCATGGCTGGCCTGCACCGACCGGATCTGCGTGCCGGAACGCGCCGATCTGTTCGCCGAGGTGACTATCGCGCAGCCGGGTACCACGCCCCCGCCCGATCCGCAGTTCGACACATGGCGGGCGCGCCTGCCCGCGCCGCTCGGCAGCCCGGCGCGGTTCCGGATCGACGGCAAGGTCATCCGCCTGGGTATCCCCCTGCCCCGCACGCTGAAGCTGGACGGCCCGCATATCTTCGCGGCCGAGGACAAGGCGATCGCCTATGCCGCGCCGCAGGACTTCCGGCGGCAGGGCGACCTGCTGGTCGTCACGCTGGCCCGGCCCGGTCTGGCGGCTGCCGACCCGCCGGCGCTGAGCGGTGTGCTGCGCCTCAACCGCGCGGGCGACGGGGTCGAATTCGCCGCCCGGCCCGGCGCCGTAACGCCGGGGGGCGAACCGATCGAACCCGCCGCCGCCGTGCCCGGTCCGGGCAATCTGGCGCTGTTGCTGCTGGGCGCGCTGGCGGGCGGACTGCTGCTGAACGTGATGCCGTGCGTGTTTCCGATCCTCAGCCTCAAGGCGCTGTCGCTGGCTCGGGCCGGGGAAAGCGCCGCCGACGCGCGCCGCGAAGGGCTGGCCTACAGCGCCGGAGCAATTCTTGCCTGCATCGCGCTTGGCGGACTGCTACTGGCCTTGCGCGCGGGCGGCAACGAGGTGGGCTGGGCGTTCCAGTTGCAGGAACCGGGCGTCGTCGCGGCCCTGCTGCTGCTCGCCGCCGCGATCACCGCCAACCTGGCCGGGCTGTACGAATTTGCCGTGCCGGGATTCGCCGCGACCACGCGCAGCGGCGCGGGCACCCCGCAAGGCGCGTTCGCCACCGGATTGCTGGCGGCATTCGTCGCCACCCCCTGCACCGGACCGTTCATGGCGGCGGCGATGGGCGCGGCGCTGCTGCTGCCCGCCGCCCAGGCGCTGGCGCTGTTCGCGGCGCTGGGGCTGGGGCTGGCGCTGCCGTTCCTCGCGCTGGCCTATGTCCCCGCGCTGCGCCGCGCGCTGCCGCGCCCCGGGCGGTGGATGAGCCTGTTCCGCCGCATCCTGGCGATGCCGATGGCGCTGACCGCGCTCGCGCTCGGCTGGCTGGCGCTGCGGTTGGCGGGGCCGCTGTTCGCCGGAACCGCTGCCGCGCTGGCGCTCGCGCTGATCGTGCTGCTTGGCTGGACCGGTCGGCGCCAGCGCGCGGGCCGTTCCGCGCTGGCCGCCACCACGGCTGGACTTGCCGTGCTGGCACTGGCCGCCGCGCTGGTACTGCCGGCTGCCGTCCGCACCCCGGATGCCGCCGCTGCGGGCATCCTGCCCAGCCAGCCCTTTTCCGAACAGGCGTTGGCCACGGCCCGCGCCAGCGGCCGGCCGGTGTTTGCCTATTTCACCGCCGACTGGTGCCTGACCTGCAAGGTCAACGAGCAGGTCGCGATCGAGCGGCCGGCCACGCGCGATGCGTTCGCTGGCGCCCACGTCACCGTCTTGCGCGGCGACTGGACCCGCCGCGATCCGGCAATCACGCGCTATCTGACCGCGCAGGGCGCGGCCGGTGTGCCGCTGTATGTGTGGTATCCGGCGGGCGGAGGAAGCCCCGCCATCCTGCCGCAATTGCTCGCTCCAGAAACGCTCTCCGCGCTCGCTGCGGGAACATAGCGCGGGAACACAGGCCTGCCAAAAATCGGCGTTCGTTCGGATTTCGCGGGAACCATTCGCTGCGCGGCTGGTTACGGGCAAACCATGGGATCGACGAGGGTTGGTCGATGCCACGCTACAATCGAATGTTTCCAGGCCTGTCGACCAGGTATTCGCCGGGATACCAGGGTGAAACGAAATCGGACCAAGATGTTGCACGGTGAGCATGGATTTGGCGGCGGGACGAGAAGCCTGACTCCGCGCGTCCTTATCATGGAGGACGAATTCATCGTCGCGCTCGACTTGTCGGACATTACGCAGGATCTCGGGTTCCTCGTCGAAGGGCCTTACGCGACGCTGGCCGAAGGCACGCGCGCGATTGCCGAGCACCGGCCCGATGCCGCGATTCTCGATGTCCATCTGGCCGACGGCGAAGTCTATCCGCTGGCCGATCAGCTGATGCAACTGGGCGTGCCGATCATCTTCCATTCGGGCCACGCCGACCAGACCAGTCTGCTCGCCCGTTATCCCAGCGCGCGTACCGCCAGTAAACCCTGTCCCGCAGAACTGATCGCCAGCTATCTCGTCCAGGTGACCAGCCGCCAACGCTGAAATCCTGGTCGGCGCAGCCCTATCAGCCTGGTCGGTGCAGCCCGATCAGAGGGTCCCGGCCCGCCCGTGAAACCCGCAGCGGCACCATCTTTTTCGCACAGGCGTAATGATTGTTGATTGCGGTCAATACACCGCAGCAACGCGCGCGCCAGGTGATGCCGGGCACCAGCGGAAACGCTGCCCGGCACGGACGGTGCCGACAACCCAACGGCCCACCCGATCTCCGGTTGTCCCCAACCTGGGCGGCCAACCTCGTGATGGCCGCCGTACTTTTTTGTGCGGTGTTCCGGTTCCGCCGCAGGCCTTGCAGCCCCTTGGCGCATGCCGTTCTCGCGCTTGCGGCAAAACAACAGAAGCCAAAACCGATTTCGCACTGTATGCGGCGGGCAAGGCCGCGCCTGCGCCGCCATTGCCAACCTTCCGCTGCAACGCGGACTACGCCACCCGACCATCACCTTCCGCGCCGCGCCGAAGCGGCAGTATTTGCGAGACTTATGACCTTTCCCGGATTGCCCGCGCCGCTGGCCCAGGCCCTTGCCGCCCATGGCTACACCGCCCTCACGCCCGTGCAGTCGGCCGTGGTCGAACCCGGCGCGCATGGGCGCGACCTGGTTGTTTCGGCCCAGACCGGCTCGGGCAAGACGGTTGCCTTCGGCCTTGCCATCGCCGAACAGCTGCTCGGCGGCGAACCCCAGCTGCCGCCGCCGGCCACGCCGCTCGCGCTGGTGATCGCACCGACTCGCGAACTTGCACTGCAGGTCAGCCGCGAACTCGAGTGGCTCTATGCCTCCACCAACGCCCGGATCACCACCTGCGTTGGCGGGATGGACCCGCAGCGCGAACGGCGGGCGCTCAGCCACGGCGTCCATGTCATCGTCGGCACCCCGGGCCGCCTGCGCGATCACCTTGAACGCGGCGCCCTCGACCTGTCGGCCCTGCGCGCGATCGTACTCGATGAAGCTGACGAAATGCTCGACATGGGCTTTCGCGAAGACCTTGAGGAACTGCTCGGTGCAACCCCCGCCGGGCGCCGCACGTTGCTGTTCTCGGCCACGATGCCCAAGCCGATCGTCGCGCTGGCCAAGCGGTTCCAGCGGGATGCGCTGCGCATCTCGACCGTGGGCGAGGATCGCGGCCACGGCGATATCAGCTACCAGGCGATGACCGTGGCCCCGGCAGACATCGAAAACGCGGTGGTCAACCTGCTGCGATTCCACGAAGCCGAAACCGCGATGCTGTTCTGCGCCACGCGTGACAACGTTCGCCACCTCCACGCCACGCTGGTCGAACGCGGGTTTGCCGTCGTCGCGCTGTCAGGCGAACACAGCCAGAGCGAGCGCAACAACGCGCTGCAGTCGCTGCGCGATCGCCGCGCCCGGGTCTGCGTTGCCACCGACGTTGCCGCACGCGGGATCGATCTGCCCTCGCTCAGCCTGGTCGTCCATGTCGAGATCCCGCGCGATGCGGAAACGCTGCAGCACCGCTCCGGCCGCACCGGCCGCGCTGGCAAGAAGGGCACTGCGGTGCTGATCGTGCCCTATCCGCGCCGCCGCCGGGTCGAAATGATGCTGCGCAGCGCGCAGATCGCCGCCGAATGGATCGAGCCGCCGACGCCTGAGACGATCCAGCGGCAGGACCGCGCACGTCTGATCGAAAGCCTGCTGCTGCCGGCCGAGACGACGGACGATGACCGCGAAATTGCCGGCGAACTGCTCGCCCAGCTCAGCGCCGAACAGCTGGCGCTGGCGCTGGTCCACGCGCACCGCGCGGCGTTGCCCCAGCCCGAGGAACTGCTTGGCGGCACGTCCGAGTCCGCCCAGCGCGAGGGCGCGGCCGAGCGTCATCGCCCGGGGTTCGAGGATACCGTGTGGTTCCGCATGGACATCGGCCGGCGCCAGAATGCCGACCCGAAGTGGCTGCTGCCGCTGCTGTGCCGGCGCGGTCACATCACCCGCAACGAAATCGGCGCGATCCGCATCGCGGCGAACGAGACGCACTTCCAGGTGCCGCGGGCGATCGCCGATCGCTTCGCCAGCGCGCTGATCCGCACCGCAAACGCCGATGGCGAGGACGAAAGCGGGATCCGCATCGAACCGGCC
>JANLUV010000360.1:0-5190 GCA_031363685.1 Alphaproteobacteria bacterium
TCCGAGCAAGTCCTATAGATAGGCCACTAGCAGACTGTCGAAAAAATCGCGACGGTGGCGAAGCCGCGCATGATCGAATCGAGAATGAGAAGTTTTGGAATCGATTTTGCGCGATTGACTCACGGAACGCTCCAAACTTTCCACGCCACATTGGTCAAAACCCTTTTCAACAGCCTGCTAGCTCTCCGTTCTGTCGGAATAACCGTAAAGCAGTGTTCGCCGATTCGCATGATGGGCGAAGGCTGGACACGCCAGAAAACTAGGCGCGAAGCCGTCAGGAATCAGTCCAACGACACCCCCCTCAGTTCACATCCACCTGGCTCACATCATACCCCTTCGCCCGCAGCCCGGCGACCAGCGCGTCAAGCTGTTCCCGGTCGCGCGCTTCGCATTCGATGTCGGTGATCAGGCCCTTGGCCGGCAGGTGGGTGAAGATCCGCTGGTGCCAGATCTCGATGATGTTGATGTTGTGGGCGTTGAATTCCTGCATCACCTTGAACAGCGCGCCGGGGCGGTCCTGCAGGGTCAGGCGCAGGCGTGCCAGCCGGCCGGAACGGGCCAGGTCGCGCAGCAGCACGTTGGCCAGCAGCCGCGTGTCGATGTTGCCGCCGGTCAGCACGATGCCAACCTTGCGGCCTGCAAACAGTTCGCGGTTGGCCAGCACGGCGGCAAGGCCGGCGGCGCCCGCGCCTTCGACCACGGTTTTCTCGATCTGCAGCAGCAGCGCCAGCGCGCCTTCCATGTCGGGTTCGCTGACCAGCACGAATTCGTCCAGCAGATTGCGCAGGATCTGGCTGGTGTAATGGCCCGGCTCGCGCACCGCGATGCCTTCGGCCAGCGTATCGCCGCCGATCGGAAGCTGCGTGCCTTTCAGCAGGTTGTACATCGAAGGGAACAGTTGCGCTTCCACCCCGACCAGCCCGATCCCCGGCTTCAGCGCGCGCGCCGCCGTGCCCATCCCCGAAGCCAGCCCGCCGCCGCCAACCGGGATCGCCAGCATGTCCAGTTCGGGCACGTCTGCCAGCATTTCCAGCGCCACGGTGCCCTGCCCCGCTGCAACCGCCACTTCATCGAACGGGTGGACGAAGGCCAGCCCCAGTTCCTGCTCCAGCCGGCGGGCATGGGCATAAGCCTCATCAAAGGTCTCGCCTTCCAGCACCACCGTGCCGCCGACCGACTCGGTCTGCATCACTTTCACCGTCGGCGTGGTGCGCGGCATCACGATCGTCACCGGCAGGCCCAGCCGGGTGCCGTGATAGCTCAGCCCCTGCGCGTGGTTGCCGGCCGAAGCCGCGATCACCCCGCGCCGGCGCTGATCGTCGGTCAACTGCAGCAGCGCGTTAAGCGCGCCGCGTTCCTTGTACGAGGCGGTGAACTGGTGGTTCTCGAACTTGAGCCAGATCTCGCACCCGGCAATCTGGCTCAGCGTGCGGCTGTGCAGCGTGGGGGTGTGCACCACCGCGCCGGAAATTCGCGCCGCCGCCGCACGGATATCGGCGATGGTCAGAAGCGCGGCGGCCCCGGTTGATGGCCCGGTTGCGGGCTGGCTGGCAAGCTGTGTCATGATCGCCGCGCCCTAGATCAACGCGCGGCTTTTGGGAACTGCTATTGCCCCGCAATGGCCCGGTTGCGGCGAGCGATAAGGGCAGCAATGCCGGTGACCACCACAATCGCCAGCGTATCGGCGATCCAGTCGCGGATATCGCAATCGCGGTTCAGTCCGGGGATCGACTGGACCACTTCGATCATCGCCCCCAGGAACGACAGCCGCTCGATCACGCGCAGGCGCGGCGCCGCGGGCCAGGCCGCCGCCGCCAGCGCGGCCAGCGTTGCAAAGGCCAGCATGTGGTTGAACTTGTCGCCCAGATCGTCGGTCGGCAGCACCGGCGGTTGGGGCATGATCGCCAGGGCTGTCGCGCCGGCCAGCGCGAGCCAGAACAGGAAGGTGGCAAGGCGGCGGATTCGAACGGGATGCATGCTGCCTCGATACCCTGTCGCGGTTACGAAACAAGCGTTACGCAAACGGACTGGCGCACCGACGAATTGCAGGTAAACACCGGGATATGACCACACCGCGCAACGTATCGTTTCTGGGCCTGGGCGTGATGGGCGGGCCGATCGCGCGCCACCTCGCGCAGGTTGGCCACAAGCTCACGGTCTACAACCGTTCACCCCAGCGGCTGGAACGCTGGCTGGCCGCCAACCCCGGGCTGGCCGCGCGCGTGGCAACAACTCCGGCCGAGGCAGCGGAAGGCGCCGACGTTGTGCTGACCTGCGTCGGCAATGACGATGATCTGGCCGACGTGGTGCTTGGCCCCGGCGGGGTGTTCACCATGCTGAAACGCGGCGGCCTGTTCATCGATCACACCACCGCCTCGGCCCGGATCGCCCGCCAGATCGCGGTCGAGGCGCGCGACAAGGAAATCCTTTGCGTCGATGCCCCGATGACCGGCAGCCAGATCGGCGCGGAAAAAGGCATCCTCACCCTGATGTGCGGCGGCCGGCCCGAAGCGATTGCGGCAGCCCAGCCGATCTTCGCCGCCTATACCCAGCGGGTGGTCCACATCGGCAAGCCGGGGTTCGGCCAGCTCGCCAAGATGGTCAACCAGATCTGCATCGCCGGGGCCGTCTCGGGCCTGGCCGAAGCGATGCGGTTTGCGCAGGCCAGCCACCTCGATACCGACAAGGTCTACGAAGCGATCTCCGGCGGCGCCGCGCAATCGTGGCAGATGGACAACCGCTGGAAGACCATGGCCGCCGACAGCTTCGATTTCGGCTTCGCGGTGGACTGGATGCGCAAGGACCTCGGCCTCGCGATGGACGAGGGGCGCACCCTCGGTGTGTCGCTGCCGATCACCGCGCTGGTCATCCAGTTCTATGCCGAAGTGCAGGCGATCGGCGGCGGGCGCGAGGATACCAGAGCGCTGGTCCGGCGCTTGCCGCTTCCGGGCAAGCAGCGCTAGGGTTCTGACCGCGATGCGATGTCGGTGCAGTGCCGTTGCAATGCCGTTGTACGCGCTGGTTTTGCTGTGCCCCGGCGCGGCGCTGGCCGATACGCTGGTGGACAATGTCGACGGGTTCACCCTCGATCAGAACGGCGCGGTGGAGCGGATTTCCGGGCTGCTGATCGGCACTGACGGGCGGATCGTGCAGGTCCTGCACCGCGGCGAAAAGCGTCCGGGCAAGGTCGATTACCTGCTCGACGGCAAGGGCCGGGTGCTGATGCCGGGCCTGATCGACGCACATATCAACTTGATGTCACTGGGTTTTTCCGCGCTGACGCTGGACCTGTCCGTCGCCCGCTCGCTCCCCGAAGCGCAGGCCCGGATCACCGCCTATGCCGCCGCCCACCCCGACCGCGCGTGGATCCTCGGCCGCGGCTGGGACGCCGCCACCTGGGGCCGCAGTCCGACTGCGGCAGACCTCGACGCGGCAACCGGCAACCGCCCGGTCTGGCTCATCAGCGCCGACGGCCATTCCGGCTGGGCCAACTCCGCAGCCCTCGCCGCAGCCGGCCTCACCGCCGCGAGCAAGGCGCCTGCTGGCGGGCGGATCGAACGTGGTGTCGGCGGTAAACTCACTGGAATCGTTATTGAAACTGCGATGGCGCAGGTTGAAAAGGCGGTGCCTGCGCCCCGCCCCGAAGACCGCGACCTGGCCTTCACCGCCGCGCAAAACCTGCTAGTCAAGCGCGGCATCACCGCCGTCGCCGACATGGGCACCACGATCGAGGACTGGCAATCCTACCGCCGCGCCGGCGACAGCGGGGCCTTGCGCATCCGCATCATGGCCTATGCCGGCGGGACCGATGCGATGAGCCTGATCGGCGGCCCCGGCCCCTCGCCGTGGCTCTATGATGACCGGCTGCGCCTGAACGGCGTGGCACTGGCGGTGGACGGTGCACTGGCAACGCGCGGGGCGTGGCTGAAGGCAGCTTATACTGACGCACCCGCAACCACCGGCCTGCCCCGGATCAGCGGTACCCAGTTGCGCAACCTGATGAGCCGCGCCGCGATCGACCGGTTCCAGGTCGCGGTCGAGGCTAACGGCGACGCGGCGACCGGCGCCGTGCTCGATGCGATCGGCGAACTGGCGCAGACCTACAAGGGCGAGCGGCGCTGGCGGATCGAAGGTGCGCGCGCGGTAAACGCGAAGGACGTGGGACGGTTCGGCGCGATTGCCTCGGTCCAGCCCGCCGCGCTGGCTGCGGCCACCGCCGATGCCCGGCTCGGCCCGGCGCGCGCCGCCGACGCAGACCGCTGGGCGTCGCTGGCGGGCGCGAAAGTCACGCTGGCATTCGGCTCGGGCGCGCCCGCCGCGCTGCCCGACCCGTTCGCCGGGCTGGCCACCGCGACTACCCGGCAGGATGCCGCCGGCCAGCCCTATGGCGGCTGGCAAGCGCAGGAACGGCTGACGCGCGAAGCGGCGCTGGCGGCATACACCACCGGCGCGGCGTTCGCGGGTTATGCCGAGGGGCGGTTCGGGCGGCTGGCGGTGGGCCAGCGCGCCGACTTCCTGCTGGTCGACCGCGATCCGCTGATGGCCAGCGCCAGCGAACTGCGGGCGACGCGGGTGCTGGAAACGTGGATCGGCGGGCGGAAGGTCTGGGCGGCCCCGGCGGGGGAATAACGCGCTGGATGCGCGTCAGGCAGACGGCGGCGTTTCGCTCGGCACAGGCAGCGTTTCGCCCTGCACTGCCTGCTTGGCGGCCTTGCGTTCACCCAGCCACATCACCACCAGCGAGCCTTCGAACAGGACCATCATCGGGATCGCCAGCATCAGCTGCGAAACCACGTCGGGCGGGGTAATGAGAGCGGCCAGCGCGGTGATCCCGACGATCACATAGCGCCGCGCGCCCGACAGCTGCTGGCGCGAAACGATCCCCGCGCGGTTCAGCAGCAGCAGCAGCACCGGCAGCAGGAAGCTGAGCCCGAACGCGAAGATGAACTGCATCACCAGCGCCAGATAATCCCCGGTCGAAGGCAGCGCCTCCAGCTTGAGGCCGCCCCGGGTGCCTTCGAACCCGATCATCCAGCGGAACGCGGTGGGCATCACCACGTAATATGCCAAGGCACCGCCAGCGATAAACAGCACCGGGGTCATCAGCAAGAACGGCAGGAAGGCGCGCTTTTCCTTGGCGTAGAGCCCCGGTGCAATAAATGCCCAAAGCTGGTTGGCGATCACCGGGAA
>JANLUV010000377.1:0-3332 GCA_031363685.1 Alphaproteobacteria bacterium
TGCGTCTTGCGCCAGCAGGCTGCGTTCGTCGTCATCACTCTTCGCCAGGAGCGTGCGGTAGCTCTTGAGATCGTCCTCATCCATGGCGGTGGGCGCGCCCTGACCGGCTCCGGCAATGGCGCGCGGCGTGGCGCCGAGCGCGAAGCTCGTACCCAGCCCGGCGTAGAGGTAATGATCGCCGAATGCCTTCTTGAGCGCAGTAAACGTGGGCTCGCCGGTGCAGTGGCCAGGCGCGACGTACGCCACTTTGAAGGTGTCGCGCAGGGCGGTAACGATTTTCTCGATCTCTTCGTCCTTGGACGTCAGGAAGATCACCGGCAGCCCCGATTTCTCGCGCAGGTTCTGCAGCAGTTCAAGCCCGTCCATGCGCGGCATCTTGATGTCGAAGATTGCCAGGTCGGGTGGATTGTCGAGCAGCGCTTTGAGCGCGGTCGGCCCGTCGGCATAGACCCGGGTGGCGAAGCCTTCGGCCTGAAGCGCGATCGACACCGTCGTCAGGATATTGCGATCATCATCGACCAGCGCGATGACCTGGCGGCCAGCCGGTGCGGCAGGCGGTGCGGCCATGGCATCTGGCGAGATGGGGAAGGCGTCGTCTTCGGTCGCAGCCATGCGCGGTTCGGCTTTCGCTCCCGGCGTCGGCGGCAGGTGATCGGGACAATCCCCGGGCCAGCGCAGGGCTTTGTCGCTTAGCGGCTTGGCTTCCGGCTGGCAATCGATCACGGTTACCGCAGCTTTAGGCAAGCAATTGCGGTATGGGTCTGCTAGTTTTTTGCGGCGCTTGTTTGACGGCTCGCTGCCTCTCGACTATGCGCGATATCGACTCATGCATACCTATGCATTCGCCGGTTTCGGGCGTTCCGGGCCGGTTCCGTCTAGTAGGAGACGATCTTGACCGCTGCCTCGCTTTCCTTCCCGCTCGACCGCCAGGGCATTTCGACCAACGCGACGATCTTTGCCAACCTCGGCACTGCGCCGCTTGTCGAGCACGCGGTGCGCAACGGCGAAGGCCTGCTTGCCAGGGACGGCCCGCTCGTCGTCGCCACCGGCAAGCACACCGGCCGCTCGGCCAAGGACAAGTTCATCGTCCGCGATGCCGAAACCGAAGACACGGTCTGGTGGGGCAAGACCAACGTCGGCATGACGCCGGACCATTTCGCCGCGCTCAAGGCCGATTTCGTCGCCGCGCTCGGTGAAAAGGACAAACTCTACGTCGCCGACCTGTTCGGTGGCTCGCAGCCGGAACACCGCGTGACCGTGCGCGTCATCAATGAGCTTGCCTGGCACAACCTGTTCGTCCGCACGCTGATGGTCCGCCCGAGCGAGGCCGAACTGGCCAGCTTCGTGCCCGAATACACCATCATCGACCTGCCCAGCTTCCGCGCCGATCCGGCGCGTCATGGCACCCGCAGCGAAACCGTGGTGGCGGTCAACTTCGCTGAAAAGCTCGTGCTGATCGGCGGCACGGCTTATGCCGGTGAGATGAAGAAGTCGGTCTTCGGCATCCTCAACTACCTGCTGCCCGTAGGCGGCGTCATGCCGATGCATTGCTCGGCCAACATCGGCCAGGACGGCAAGACCGCCGTGTTCTTCGGGCTGTCGGGCACCGGCAAGACCACGCTGTCGGCCGATGCCAACCGCACGCTGATCGGCGATGACGAACATGGCTGGTCGGACACCGCCGTGTTCAACTTCGAAGGCGGCTGCTACGCCAAGATGATCCGCCTGTCGGCCGAGGCCGAGCCGGAAATCTTCGCCACCACCCAGCGCTTCGGCACCGTGCTCGAAAACGTGGTGATCGATCCCGACACCCGCGAGCTGGATCTGGATGACAACTCGCTGGCTGAAAACAGCCGCGGTTCCTATCCGATCGAGTTCATTCCCAACGCATCGAAAGACAACCTCGGCCCGGTTCCGGCGAACCTGATCTTCCTCACCGCCGACGCTTATGGCGTGCTGCCGCCGATCGCGCGCCTCACCCCCGAACAGGCGATGTATCACTTCCTCTCGGGCTACACCGCGCGCGTCGCCGGCACCGAGATCGGCGTGACCGAGCCGGAAGCAACCTTCAGCACCTGCTTCGGTGCGCCGTTCATGCCGCGTCACCCGTCGGTCTACGGCAATCTGCTCAAGGAGCGGATCGCCAGGGGCGGCGTGAAGTGCTGGCTGGTCAACACTGGCTGGTCGGGCGGCAAGGCTACGCAGGAAGGCATCAAGCGCATGCCGATCAAGGCTACCCGCGCCCTGCTCAACGCCGCGCTCGACGGCAGCCTTAACGATGCGGAATTTACCAAGGATCCGAACTTCGGGTTCGAGATTCCGGTCGCGGTGGCCGGCGTCGACAGCAAGCTGCTCGATCCGCGCGGCGCCTGGGCCGATGCGGCCGAATATGACAAGACCGCCGAGGATCTGGTCCGCAAGTTCATCGATAACTTTGCCCAGTTCGCCGATCACGTCGATGAAGGCGTGCGCCAGGCTGCCCCGGTGGTCGCGGTCGCCGCCTGACCTGATTTGCTTGACTTACAGGATCGCCCCGGCGCGGCATTGCGCTGCGTCGGGGCGATCCCGTTTGCGCGCCCGCAAATGCCCGCCGCCGCGAACTGTAACTCACAATTTACTTGCGTCGCCGCCGGCAGAAGGAGAGCATCCTGAGCCAGATCGTCGGCCACATTGGCGGCGAAGGGTCGCTCGGCGAATTCTCGCGCATGCTGCACGATCATCCGCAGGCCGCCAGCCTGTTCGGCATGCTTGACCGTGACGGCGATGGCAATCCAATCAACGATATCGCCGGCATGGCCAAGGGGCTGTTCGGCGGCAGCTGACGGAAATCGCAATCGCACTGCTTATTCCGAAGTGGATCGAGGCAGAGCATCGTGCGGAAAAGTGGGACCGGTTTTGCGCGTGAAACGATGCGACAACAAAATCTTGGAGCGGACAACATGATTCACAAATCATGTTGTCCGCTCTAGGGACGGGTCATGCAAGACATCGCCCTGTCCCTGACCATGCTGATGGTCATCGCCCTGCCGATCGGCGCGTTCGTGCTGTGGACGCGCGGCGGCACGACCAAGCAGGTCGTGCTGATGCTGGTGCTGGCCGTGATCATGGCGCTCAACGTCGCGATCTGGGTGATCCCGACGTCGAGCGGCACCGCCCCCGTCAAGCAGGAGTTGCGCTGAACCGCGCGCCCCGCCCGCCTCAGCGGATCGGGCAATCCGGCGAAAGGCGGAAGTCGAGGTATTTGTTCACGGACAGCATCATGTCATCGAGTTCATGCTCGTAGAAATGATTGGCCCGGGGGATTTCGTCGTGATGGATGGTGATGTGCTTCT
>JANLUV010000387.1:0-3380 GCA_031363685.1 Alphaproteobacteria bacterium
GCCGCGCGCCGGACGGGAATCGTCGACCAGGTCGACGCTACCCGCATCGTCGTCCGCGCCACCGGCGATCTGAAGCCGGGCGAGAGCGGCGTCGATATTTACACGCTGATGAAGTTCCAGCGCTCGGAGATCAGGATCGAATCTTCGTAGTTGTAGCCATTCCACGGCATGAACGCGACGAGCACGTTGCGGCCGAGCGCGAGCTCGCCGAACTGAGTCGACGGGCCGTCGGCGATGATGTCACCGCCGCTGACCATGTCGCCCACCTTCACCAGCGGGCGCTGGTTGATGCAGGTGTTCTGGTTCGACCGCTGGAACTTCTGCAGCGTGTAGATGTCGACGCCCGACTTGCCGGCCTCGATGTCACCCGCGGCACGGATGACGATCCGGGTCGCGTCGACCTGGTCGACCACGCCGGCGCGCAGCGCGGCGATCGCCGCGCCCGAATCGCGCGCCACCGTGGCTTCCATGCCGGTGCCGACGAACGGCGCCTCGGCCTGGACCAGCGGCACCGCCTGGCGCTGCATGTTCGAGCCCATCAGCGCGCGGTTGGCGTCATCGTTTTCCAGGAACGGAATAAGCGATGCGGCAACCGAGACGAGCTGCTTGGGGCTGACGTCCATCAGCGTCACGTGCTCGCGCTGGGCCATCACGAATTCGCCGGCTTCACGGGCGGAAACCAGTTCCTCGGCGAACGAACCATCGGGGTTCAGTTCGGCCGAAGCCTGCGCCACGGTGTGCTTCGATTCTTCCATCGCCGACAGGTAGACGACCTCGCTGGTCACCTTGCCGTCGATCACCTTGCGGTACGGGGTTTCGATGAAGCCGTACTTGTTGACGCGGGCAAAGGTCGAGAGCGAGTTGATCAGGCCGATGTTCGGCCCTTCCGGCGTCTCGATCGGGCAGATCCGGCCATAGTGGGTGGGGTGGACGTCGCGGACTTCGAAGCCCGCGCGTTCCCGTGTCAGACCGCCCGGCCCGAGCGCCGACACGCGGCGCTTGTGGGTGACTTCGGACAGCGGGTTGGTCTGATCCATGAACTGCGAGAGCTGCGAGGAACCGAAGAACTCGCGCACTGCGGCCACCGCCGGCTTGGCGTTGATCAGGTCGTTCGGCATCACGGTCGATACGTCGACCGAGCTCATCCGCTCCTTCACCGCGCGTTCCATGCGCAGCAGGCCGACGCGGTACTGGTTCTCCAGCAGTTCGCCGACCGAACGGACCCGGCGGTTGCCGAGGTTGTCGATGTCGTCGACTTCGCCCTTGCCGTCCTTGAGGCTGACCAGTTCCTTGACCACCGCAAGAATATCATCGGTGCGCAGGGTGGTAATGGTGTCCTCGGCGTCGAGGCCGAGGCGCATGTTGAGCTTGACGCGGCCGACCGCCGACAGGTCATAGCGATCGTTGTCGAAGAACAGGCCTTCGAACAGCGCCTCGGCGGTTTCGCGCGTCGGCGGTTCGCCGGGGCGCATCACGCGATAGATATCGGCGAGCGCATGGTCCCGATCCGGCGCCTTGTCGGCCTTGAGCGTGTTGCGGATCCACGGACCGGTGTTGATGTGATCGATGTCGAGCAGGTCGATCCCGTTGATCCCGGCCTTGTCGAGCGCATCGAGGTTTTCCGGCGAAACTTCGTCGCCCGCCTCGATGTAGATCCGCCCGGTCGACTCGTCGATCAGGTCGCGCGCCGAATAGCGGCCGAAGATTTCGTCGGTCGGGATCAGCAGGTCGATCAGGCCGTCCTTCTGCGCCTTGTTCGCGGCGCGCGGGGAAATCTTGGTCCCGGCCGGAAAGATCACCTCGCCCGAATTAGCATCGACGATGTCGAACGCGGGCTTGGCGCCGCGCCACTGGTCGACCACGAACGGCACGCGCCAGCCGCCGCCGGTCACGTCGCTGGCGCCGCGATCCCACCGCACGGTGGCGTAGAAGAAGTTGAGGATATCCTCGTCGGCCAGCCCCAGCGCGTGGAGCAGCGCGGTCACCGGCAGCTTGCGCTTGCGGTCGATGCGGACGTTGACGATGTCCTTGGCGTCGAACTCGAAGTCCAGCCACGAACCGCGATACGGAATCACGCGCGCCGCGAACAGGTACTTGCCCGAGGAGTGGGTCTTGCCGCGGTCATGATCGAACAGCACGCCCGGCGAACGGTGCATCTGCGAAACGATCACGCGCTCGGTGCCGTTGATGAAGAAGGTGCCGTTCTCGGTCATGAGCGGCATGTCGCCCATGTAGACGTCCTGCTCCTTGATATCGAGGACCGAGCGGGTTTCCGTCTCGGAATCGACTTCGAACACGATCAGGCGCAGCGTTACCTTCATCGGCGCGGCAAACGTGATGCCGCGCTGGCGGCATTCGGTCACGTCGTACTTGGGATCTTCCAGCACGTAATGGACGAAATCCAGCTCGCTGGTGCCGGCAAAGTCGCGAATCGGGAAGACCGAGCGCAGCGTCTTTTCCAGGCCCGAAACATAGCCGGTTGCCGGGTTGGACCGCAGGAACTGCTCATAGCTCTCGCGCTGAACCTCGATCAGGTTCGGCATCTTCACCACTTCGTGGTTGTCGCCGAAGATCTTGCGGATGCGCTTCTGGCCCGAAGCGCGCGTCGCGGGAGCTTCGGGAGTCTGGGCCTTGGTCGCCATGGCGGGTGCTTGCCTCTTCGCTCGATGCGGCCGGAACAGGACGTCCGGCGGAATATTCATGCCACACGCGGATGGCGTCATGAAACGCGAAACGGCCGCACGATCAGCGCACCCCATGGGTCCGCCGCCGGCAGCCTTATCGCGTCGCATGAAAACCCGATCGCTTCCTTCCGTGGCAAGTCCCCGCGCATGGACCGCCTTGCTCGAAGCGCCGAGCGAACGGGGCATATAGCGGCGAGGATCCCGCAGGTCAACCGGGTGATCGAACAGGAACGGCCGGGGGTGAGCCTGCTCACCCGTTCGGCTTCGGCCCGCGTTTCTGCGGTGCCGGACTGCGCCCGAGCCGCGCTGCCATGTCGGCCAGCCATTCGGCCGATCCGACCGGACGGCCACCAACCGTCCGGTCGCGCCGATTGCCGCGCTGCGTCACATGATGCGGGTGACCGGGAAGGACAAAGCGCAGGAGACGGGCCATGGCGCGACGCTATCTGCGGGATGGAGCCACGTCAATTAATTGGGGAAATATGCACCTGTCACCGTAATTCTGGTATTCTGGAGGTCAGTTAAGTATACTGTCCCCGGAATTCCTGTAAGTTGAAATAACCCCCGCTATGGCGGCGGCGGGGATTGATCGTCTGATGGATTTGTGGGGCGTCGTGGAGTCCTCTTACTTGGTCGAGCAGGTTTTTCAGGCAATGGCATCCGTATCAGTGGCATGCCCTCCAATGTATGGCCCGG
>JANLUV010000419.1:0-3562 GCA_031363685.1 Alphaproteobacteria bacterium
CCGCCGGCACCGTCCAGAACGTGGGCAAGCCGACCTGGCTGGGCTTCACCGACATCTACTGGATGAGCGTGCTGATCCCCGACGCCGGGGCACAAGGCTCCGATTTCCGCGCACTGGGCAAGGGCATCTACCTTGCCGACGTGTTCTACAAGGCAGAGGATATCGCGCCCGGCAAGTCCGTATCGCACACCACCCGCGTGTTTGCGGGGGCCAAGGAAAGCGCGGTGCTCGATCGGTATGAGGACGGCGGCATCACCAACTTCGGCAAGTCGATCGACTGGGGCTGGTTCTTCTGGTTCGAAAAGCCGATCTTCTGGCTGCTGAAGGCGCTGTTCAAGGCGGTCGGCAACTTTGGCGTCGCGATCATCCTGCTGACGGCAATCGTGCGCGGGATCATGTTCCCGGTGGCCCAGCGCGGGTTCGCCTCGATGGCGGCGATGCGCGCGGTCCAGCCGAAGATGAAAGTCCTGCAGGAGCGCTACAAGGACGACAAGCCGAAGCTCCAGGAAGAGACGATGAAGCTCTACAAGGATGAAGGGGTCAATCCGCTGGCGGGCTGCCTGCCGATGTTCCTGCAGATCCCGGTGTTCTTCGCGCTTTACAAGGTGCTGACGCTGGCGGTTGAAATGCGCCACCAGCCGTTCGCGTTGTGGATCACCGACCTGTCGGCGCCCGATCCGCTGCATCTCCTCAATCTGTTCGGGCTGCTGCCGTTCACCCCGCCGAGCTTTCTCGCCATCGGCATACTGGCGCTGCTGCTCGGCGTCACCATGTGGCTGCAGTTCAAGCTCAACCCGGCCAGCCCCGATCCGGTCCAGCAGCAGATCTTCTCGATCATGCCGTGGATGATGATGTTCGTCATGGCCCCGTTCGCGGCGGGCCTGCTGATCTACTGGATCACCTCCAACCTCCTGACCATCGCCCAGCAGAAGTATCTTTACGCGAAGCATCCGCAATTGAAGGCGATGGTCGACAAGGAGCGGGCCGACGTGGCCCGTGCCAGCAAGCACGACACGTGACCCCCGAAGCACAAACCCACACCGACGAGCAAGCCCACGCCGAACTGGTCGAACGCGCCCGGAAACTGTTTTCGGGGCGGGTCGATTTCCTGCTGTCTGCGCCGTCGCTCAAGTTCCTGCCGGAACCGACCGTGGCCTAGATCGCCTTCGCCGGGCGCTCCAACGTCGGCAAGTCGTCGCTGCTCAACGCGCTGACCGGGCGTAAGTCGATTGCCCGCGCTTCGGTCACCCCGGGCCGCACGCAGGAACTCAACTTCTTCGAGGTGGGTGATCCGATGGCGTTCCGGCTGGTCGACATGCCGGGCTATGGCTTTGCCAAGGCCCCGCGCGATGTGGTCGCGAATTGGCGCCGGCTGGTCCGCGATTTCCTGCGCGGCCGCGTGGTGCTTAAGCGTGCGCTGCTGCTGATCGACGCGCGCCACGGCGTAAAGCCGGTCGATGCCGAAATGATGAAGATGCTCGACGAGGCCGCTGTCGGCTATCGTCTCGTCCTGACCAAGGCCGACAAGATCAAGGCCAGCGACCTCGCCGACGTGCTGGCCCGCACCGAGGGCGAAGCCCGCAAACACGTCGCCGCGCACCCGCAGGTGCTGGCCACCTCGGCGGAAGTGAAAATGGGCATCGACGAACTGCGCGCCGCCGTGCTGGCCGACGCCGAGGTCTGACGGCCGCGAGCCAGCTCGCCGCGACTGGCGCCGGCTTGACAAATTCAGCTTTTCGTTCCGCCCGCTGGCCGGAGAGCGGGCGCTTTGCGCCCCTGTATCCTCGTCCATGCTTACGTGTGAGCCGTCAGCGGGCGATCACGCGCTGCAGGACCAAACATTCTCTTGTTGCAAATCACTCGCAATAGCGTTAGCGGCCTTTTGAAGCATGATTCAAGGGGTGCAGAATGAGTAAACTGATCTTGTCGGCGGCGGTGCTGCTGGCCTTGCCGGTGCCGGCATTCGCAGCAGGTTCAGACGGTGGTGTCGATGCTGGCGAGCCAATCCTCGTCATTGGCCATGCGGACGGTTATGTCGCCACCAATTCCGTGACTGCAACCAAGACCGATACCCCGCTGATCGACGTTCCCCAGACTATCACGGTCGTGACCCGCGAACAGCTTGACGACCAGGCCCAGCACTCGCTCGGCGATGTGCTGCGCTATGTTCCGGGAATTACGGTGGGGCAGGGCGAAGGCAATCGCGATCAGATCACGTTGCGCGGCCAGAATACCACGGCCGATTTCTTCCTCGATGGCGTGCGCGACGATGTTCAGTATTACCGCAGCCTCTACAATATTGAACGGGTCGAGGTGCTGAAAGGCCCCTATGCGCTGATCTTCGGGCGGGGTGGTGGCGGCGGTATCATCAACCGCGTGCAAAAGGCACCCAGCGCCGAACGCATGGTGATCGGCGCCGCAGCGAGCGCCAACAGCTTTGGCGCGTGGGATATTGCCGCCGACGTCAATGCGCCGCTTTCGGGAACTGCGGCGCTGCGCCTTAACGCCTTCTACGAGAAGCTGGACAGCTTCCGCCGGTTTGTCGACGGCGAGCGCTATGCGATCAACCCCTACCTTGCGGTGGTGGTGGCGGAAGGCTGGAAAGCCGGGATCTCATACGAATACGTCCACGACGATCGCGTCACGGATCGCGGCGTGCCAGCGCTGGCCTGTACCCAGCCGTGTACGCCCGGGCCACTCCCCGGCCACCGCGACACGTTCTTCGGCGTGCCGGGCGTAAACCGCACCGGGTTCGAGGCGCACATCGTCAAGGCGCGGCTCGACGGCAAGCTTGCCGATAACCTCGATTGGTCGACCACGCTGCTCTACGGCGATTTCGACAAGTACTACACCAACGTCTATGCGAACGGCTCGGCCAGTAGCATCAACGGCACTGTCGCGCTGGCCGGCTACCGCGATCCGACCACCCGGCAAAACTATATCGGCCAGTCGAACCTGGTGTGGGACGTCGTGGCGGGCGGCATCACCAACAAGATCCTGCTCGGCGTTGAGTTCGGCCGTCAGGAATCGGCCAATCGGCGGTTTACCGCGACGCTGTCGAATGCAACGCTCAACCTCGCCGCCATCAGCTACCCCACGGTCAGCTTCGCGGCGGCTCCGTCGCGCGATACCGCCTCCAGGGTCGAATTCTTTTCGGCCTATGTGCAGGATCAGATCGGTCTTGGCGATCATGTCGATCTGGTCGTCGGTCTGCGGTTCGATCGGTTCAAGATCACCGGAACCGATTTCGCTCCGGCGGTCGACCGGCCATTCGCCCGCACCGACGAAAAGGTTTCGCCGCGGGTCGGTCTGATTTTCAAGCCGCGGCCGAACATCTCGCTATACGGTAGCTACAGCCAGTCGTTCCTGCCGCGATCGGGCGACCAGTTCCTGACGATGAACGCGACCCAGCAGACCCTTGCACCCGAAAAGTTCTCCAACTGGGAAGTGGGCGGCAAGTGGGATATTCGCCCCGGGCTCGCCGCCGCGCTGGCGTTGTTCCAGCTCGATCGGACTAATGCCACCACGCCCGATCCGCAGAATCCGGCAGCCACGATCTTCG
>JANLUV010000435.1:0-6118 GCA_031363685.1 Alphaproteobacteria bacterium
AATCGGCCAGTCCCTCCGGCCGCACGTGGCAGGCGCGGTACTCGGCATCGATCCCCAGCTTGCCGAGCCAGAAATTGTGAATCAATGGTGACTTCGAGTGTGCGATCGGATCGCCGATCACTTCGGCATAGGGCATACTCATTGCGCCAGCTCCCCCATCTCGCGCAGCGCATCCAGCACCGCCAGCAACGGCATCCCCAGCACCGTGAAATGATCGCCTTCAATCGCCTTGAACAACTGCACTCCGCGCCCCTCGATCCGAAACACCCCGACGCAGGCCGCTACCGCCGGCCATTCGTGGGTCAGGTAGTTTTCGATAAACTCATCCGACATTTCAATCACCTGCAATGACGCCACGGCGGCATGTTGCCACACCACGCGGTCACCCTGCGCCAGTGCCGCCGCGCTGTGCAAGTCCATCACCTTGCCGGCAAAGAACCGCAAATGCGCCGCCGCCTCGGCCCGGTCACACGGCTTGTCGAACCGCCGTCCGCCGCACACCACCAGGCTATCGCTACCCAGCACCAGTCGTCCGGGATGGAGCGCCGCCACCGCCAGCGCCTTGGCCTGTGCCAGCGCCAGCGCTATTTCGGCAGGCGGGGCATCGCCCAGTTTTGCCTCAATGGCGCGCTCATCCACCCACGCGGGCAAGGCCATGAACGGCACCCCCGCCGCCTCGAGCATCGCGCGGCGTGACGCGCTCTGGCTCGCCAGCAAAATCATATCGGTTTCGCTCCGGAATCGGCCGTTTCGCCGCTGGCGCGATGTTCCTGGTACAGCTTGATTACTGCCGCCGCCGTTTCTTCGATCGAGCGCCGCGTCACGTCGATCACCGGCCAGCCGTTATCGCCGAACATCCGCCGGGCATACTGCACTTCCTTCGCCACGCGCTCCTGATCGACATAGTCGGTGGCGGGCGACTGGTTGAGCGACAGCAGCCGGTTGCGCCGCACCTGCACCAGCCGTGCAGGCGCGGTGGTCAGCCCCACCACCAGCGGGCGTTTCAGCGCGAACAGTGCAGGCGGCGGCGGACTTTCCACCACCACCGGGATATTCGCCACCTTGTAGCCGCGGTTGGCGAGGTAGATGCTGGTCGGCGTTTTCGACGAGCGCGAAACCCCGGCCAGCACGATATCCGCCTGCTCCCAGTCCTCCCACGCGACGCCGTCATCATGCGCGATAGTAAAATGGATCGCATCGACCCGCGCGAAATAGGCATCGTCCAGCATGTGCTGGCGGCCGGGGCGCGCGGTGGCCTGCTGGCCCAGCATGTCTTCGAGCATTGCGGTCACCGTATCGAGCGCCGGCACCGTCGGCAGGCCCAGCGCCCGGCAGCGGTCTTCGAGCCGGGTTCGCGTTTCGGCATTGACCAGCGTAAACAGCACCAGCCCCGGGTTCGCGGCAATTTCGGCCAGGATTCGGTCAAGGTGCTGCTGCGAGCGGACCATCGGCCAGAAATGCCGGATCACGTCGGCATTGTCGAATTGCGCCAGCGCCGCCTTGGCGATCATCTCCAGGGTCTCGCCGGTCGAATCCGACAGGAGATGAAGGTGCAGCCGCGTCATCAGGTGCTTTCAGCCAGCCAGGGATCGGCCAAGGGATGTCCTGTGGACAGTGGGCCGCATAAACCACGGGAGAGGCGGGCTGACAACTTCCCACCCGGATTCGCTCACCACTACCGGCCGCCATTGTGGCATTTTGTGGACAGTCCGGGCCGGTTCCCCACAGGCTGGGGACAAGCGGGATAACTCTTCGTTGACGCCCTTCGACCGGGAGTCGCATCGCGCCGCCCCCTGTTCAGGCCGGGACAAATCGGGCAAGGGCGCACAATCCCCGGTTTCCACAGGGCCAACAGCTCTCAGAATCCTTTATTAAAGACTCTATTTAGTTGGATTGGACCCGACCGATGCCCGGTCTCCTCCTCGATACCCTGCGCGGAACCAATGGTTCCCGGCGACCAGTCTGGCTGATGCGCCAGGCAGGGCGTTATCTCCCCGAATACCGCGCATTGCGGGCGGAAAAGGGCGGATTCCTCGCACTGGTCTATGATCCCGCTGCCGCCGCAGAGATCACCCTCCAGCCGCTGCACCGGTTCGGCTTCGACGGCGCGATCCTGTTCTCGGATATCCTGATCGTCCCCTACGCGATGGGCCAGGAGCTCGAATTCCTCGCCGGCGAAGGCCCGCGCATGTCGCCCCGCCTCGTCGATACCGCCCTCAATGCGCTCACAGCCGTGCCACAGCGTCTTGCGCCGATCTATGAGACCGTGGCGAAGGTCCGCGCCGCATTGGCCCCTGACAAGACCCTGCTGGGCTTTGCCGGCAGCCCGTGGACGATCGCCACCTACATGGTCGCCGGCGAAGGCAGCCGCGATCAGCATCAGACCCGCGCCTATGCCTACCGCGACGCCGGGGCCTTCCAGGCGATCATCGACGCAATCATTGCCGTCACCGTCGATTACCTCGCAGGCCAGGCCCGCGCCGGCGCTGAAGCCGTCCAGTTGTTCGACAGCTGGGCCGGCAGCCTTGCCCCCGCCGAATTCGAACGCTGGGTGATCGCCCCCAACGCCGCAATCGTCCGCCAGCTGCGCGCCCGCTGCCCCGATTTGCCCATCATCGGCTTCCCCAAGGGCGCGGGCGAAAAGCTGCCCGCCTATGCCCGCGAAACCGGCGTCGATGCGGTCGGGATCGACGAAACGATCGACCCGCTGTGGGCCGCGCGCGAACTCCCGGCCGGTCTCCCTGTGCAGGGCAACCTCGATCCGTTGCTGCTGCTCGCCGGATCGGCCGAACTGGAAACGCAGGCAACCCGCGTGCTGGAGGCCTTCGCTGACCGTCCCCACGTGTTCAACCTCGGCCATGGTATCGGCCAGTTCACCCCGCTCGAACACGTCGAACGGCTGTTGAAAGTGGTGCGGGACTGGGAAGCGCGGCGCTAAAAGCCATCTCCCATCGGGAAGAGGGGCTGCGGCAGCAGGACTAGGCAGAGAAGCTGCAAGGGCCAGCGCCCTCGCGCTCCCCGGATGTCTTTCAGCGTGAGATTTTACCTGATTTCGCTGCGACGTGCCGCCGGACTTTTGCAACCCCGGATTGCTTTGCTTTCCCGGCCCATCGCGCGTAAGGGCTGGCCATCACCGTGCCGATTTTCGCACCCGGTGACTGAGAGACCATGCGTGCTCCCGCGGAAGTGGAGCGCCGAAATGGATCTCAACCAGCTGCTATTTCATCACCAGGTCGCGTTGCTCGACGCCGCCGCTTCGACGGGGTGCATCGCATGAGCCGGGCAATGAACATCCAGCTGCCCGAGGCGGAAGTGCTGGGCAAGTGCCAGAAGGCCGGCGTCTCGATCAGCGCGATCGAGCCGCTGCCGTCGGGCGGCACGCACCTCGTCTGCACCACCAGCGAAGGGGCCGAGCAGATGCGCGGCGAATTCAAGACCACGCTGGTGACGGGCCGGGTCAAGCGGTTTCCGTTCTACGTCCCGCCCAGCCGCTGGTAATGGCGGGCTGGTAAGCATTTCCCTCTTCCCTCCCGGCCGATCCCTCGCAATAGCCTGAGCAAACCTGTTCCAGTCCGGTCGCGCGTCGGCTAGGCTGGAACGCATGCAACAGGCGCTCGCAATGGTTTATCTCTGGCTCAAGGCCGGCCACGTGATCTTCGTGATCTTCTGGATGGCGGGGCTGTTCATGCTGCCGCGCTATTTCGTCTATCATCAGGAAGCGCCGGTCGGCTCGCCCGAGAACGCGGTGTGGATCGACCGCGAGCGCAAGCTGCTGAAGATCATTCTGTGGCCGTCTCTAGTGGTCGTCTGGGTGCTCGGGCTGGCGCTGGCGCTGGACACCGGCGCGTTCGGGCAGGGCTGGTTTCACGCCAAGCTCGCGTTCGTCCTCGCCCTCACCGCCTATCACGTCTGGCTCGCAGGTTATGCCAAAGCTTTGGCACAGGGTGAGCGGCGGCTGACCGGCAAGCGGCTCCGCCTGCTCAACGAAGTGCCTGGCATGGCCGCTGCCTTCATCGTCGTGCTGGCGGTGGTCCGGCCGTTCTGACCGCCCGCAACAGGGAAATTCCGCATGATCCTTGCCCTGCTGCCGCTGGTCGCGGCGGCCACCCAGCCGCCGCCGGTCGTCGCTGACAATCCGGATTTGCGCTGCATGGTCGCGGTGTCCTACGCGCTTGGCGCTGCCAGCGAAAAGAACGCGAATGCCGAAACGCTGGCCAGCATGACTTCGGTGTTCATGTATTTCCTTGGCAAGGTCGATGCCCGCCAGCCCGGCGAGGATCTTGCGCGCGCCTTCCGCCGCATCGTCGGCCAGCGCGGCTACGACCAGCAACTGCCCGCAGATCTCAGGCGCTGCGGCGGCGAAGCGGAAGTGCGCGGCGCGATGCTCAAGGATCTTGGCGAACAGCTCAGGGGCATCGCTCCGCTCGCCCCGTCCAGCGCTGGCTAGGCTACTGACTGCCCGATTGACGGATCAGGCCGCGAAGCCTATCTGAAGCCCGTCTCCGGCGCGGGCCGGCGCATGGCGCCGCCCAAAGGTCTGCTTTCTCCAAGCCCCATGACCTTGCCTCAGATTGTCCAGCCGGACATCCAGACCCAGCAAATACCCGGAAGTCAGAATAATGCATCTCAAAGAACTCAAGAAGAAAACGCCCGCCGAGCTGGTCGAAATGGCCGAAGAGTTCGGTGTCGAAGGCGCCAGCACGATGCGCCGCCAGGACCTGATGTTCGCCATCCTCAAGGAAGTGGCCGATGACGGCGAGGAAATCCTCGGCATCGGCACGATCGAGGTGATGGTCGACGGCTTCGGCTTCCTGCGCAGCCCCGAAGCAAACTACCTTGCCGGTCCCGACGATATCTACGTCTCGCCCAACCAGGTCCGCAAATGGGGCCTGCGCACCGGCGATACGGTTGAGGGTGAGATTCGCGCCCCCAAAGACGGCGAACGCTATTTCGCGATCACCAAGCTGATCAGCGTCAACTTCGACAATCCCGAGGCAGTCCGCCACCGGGTCAACTTCGACAACCTCACCCCGCTCTATCCGAACGAGCGGCTCCGGCTCGACACGATCGATCCGACCGTGAAGGACAAGTCGGCCCGCGTGATCGATCTGATCAGCCCACAGGGCAAGGGCCAGCGCGCCTTGATCGTCGCCCCGCCGCGCACCGGCAAGACCGTGCTGCTGCAGAACATGGCCAAGGCGATCACCGACAACCATCCGGAAGTGTTCCTGATCGTCCTGCTGATCGACGAACGCCCGGAAGAAGTGACCGACATGCAGCGCTCGGTAAAAGGCGAGGTCATCGCTTCAACCTTCGATGAACCCGCCACGCGCCACGTCCAGGTTGCTGAAATGGTTATAGAAAAGGCCAAACGCCTGGTCGAGCACAAGCGCGACGTCGTGATCCTGCTCGATTCGATCACCCGCCTCGGCCGCGCCTACAACACCGTCGTGCCCAGCTCCGGCAAGGTGCTGACCGGCGGTGTGGATGCCAACGCGCTGCAACGCCCGAAGCGGTTCTTCGGCGCGGCGCGTAATATCGAGGAAGGCGGCTCACTCTCGATCATCGCCACCGCGCTGATCGATACCGGCAGCCGCATGGACGAAGTTATCTTCGAAGAGTTCAAGGGCACCGGCAACTCGGAAATCGTGCTCGACCGCAAGGTCTCGGATAAGCGCATCTTCCCCGCGCTCGATGTCGGCAAGTCCGGCACCCGCAAGGAAGAACTGCTGGTCGAAAAGGCCAATCTCGCCAAGATGTGGGTGCTGCGCCGCATCCTCATGCAGATGGGCACGATCGACGCGATGGAATTCCTGCTCGACAAGATCAAGGATACCAAGACCAACGAGGATTTCTTCGCGACGATGAATCAGTAAGGGCAACGCAGGGGCCAACGCCCCTGCACCCCATCCGTCTTCCGGCGCCTTAGCGGCGTATCCCCGGCCGCGCCTCAAGGTCCATCACCGCCGGAAGACGCCCGGGGAGTGCGTGGGAAACAGCCCTCGCACCTTCCCTGCTTCAGCCAACATGCTCCGCAAAAAACGCTTCGGTGCGCTGGTCCGCCAGCTGCGCCGCATCTTCCACCCGGCGCACGCCATGCTCGGCGGCAAAGCCGTGG
>JANLUV010000466.1:0-5488 GCA_031363685.1 Alphaproteobacteria bacterium
CCGGACCCGGCCATCTTGCCGGCGCAAATACTTGAGCGTCGCTTCTTCGCCGCGCACCAGCGCGACCACGATCTCACCGTCACGGGCGGTATTGGTGCGCCGGATCAGCGCGAAATCGCCATCGAGAATGCCCGCATCGACCATGGAATCGCCCGAAACTTCAAGCGCGTAGTGTTCACCCGGGCCGAGCAGCGCGGCGGGGACCGGCAAAGTCGTTGCGGATTCCATTGCTTCGATCGGCATACCGGCGGCGATGCGGCCGTGCAGCGGCAGTTCAATCACGTCGTTGGCGGGTTGGGGGTGGGCTGGTTCCGGCCGGGCGGCGGAAACCTTGAGGGGCGCGGCTGCCTTGGGCGCGACCAGGGTAGTGACCTTGGCGTTCACATCGTCAGGCTGGCGCAACACTTCGAGCGCGCGGGCGCGGTTGGGCAGGCGGCGAATGAACCCCCGTTCCTCCAGCGCGGAGATCAGGCGGTGCACGCCCGACTTCGACTTGAGGTCCAAGGCTTCCTTCATTTCCTCGAACGAAGGGGAAATGCCGGATTCTTCCAGGCGAACCTGGATGAAGCGGATCAGTTCGTGCTGTTTACGTGTCAGCATCGCTATCTCACTCCCGTCGGAACAGAGCCTTCACACCGGGCTCAGTCCCGATGTTCCTGCGCCGCTCAGTGAACGAACAAGGAACAATTAAGCAACTTCGTTCTACTCGTCAAGCAAGTCCGCCATTTTCCAGCAGATAGGCGCAAACTTCATCGCCCGCCGTTGCGGGCGGAGCATGGGCCGGTCGGTCGATCAGCAGATCAGCCGCAGCCAGCGCGCCCAGCGCGCCGCTGTCCTGTGTTGGCACTGGCGCGATGCCGCCGTCGATGAAGCGGCCGCGCACGAATTCGCGCCGGCCCCCGACGGCAGGCATTGGCACAGTAAGCCGCAACGTCAGCGGCCGGGGCAGGGGCGCGGCGGCACCCAGCAGCGCGCGGAGCAGCGGCAACAGAAAGAAATAACCGGTGACCGTCGCCGAAACGGGGTTGCCCGGCAGTCCGACAACCAGTTGCGCCCCCTTGCGCGCGACCAGCAGCGGCTTGCCCGGCTTGATCGCGACCCGCCAGAATTCGAGGCTGGCCCCCCATTGCTCCAGCGCCGGGCGGATCAGGTCATGATCGCCGACCGAGGCGCCGCCGGTGGTGACGATCACATCGGCATCGCGGGCGGCGTCGAGGGCGGCCGTCAGGGCGGCAAGATCGTCGGGCACCGGGCCGAGGCGATAAGTGCGGGCGGGCAGGGACGCGACCAGCGCCGCCAGCATCGCGCCGTTGCTGGCGGGAACCTGATGGACCGCGCAAATTTCCGGGTCCGCCGCCAGTTCGTCGCCGCTGTCGATGATCGCGACGCGAGGCGGGCGGCGGGCGGCAAGGTGCTTGTGTCCGGCGCCGATCGCCAGCGCGATCTGCGCCGGGCCGATCCGCGTGCCGGCGCGCAACAGCTCAGCCTCGCACTGGAAATCCTGTCCGGCGCGGCGGACATGCCGCCCGGCGGGCCGGGGCGGGGTTCCGGTCAGCGTCAGGCTGACACCGTTCCGGACGACATCTTCCTGGACGATGACCGCCTCCGCGCCGGCGGGCACAACCGCGCCGGTGGCGATGCGCACGGCTTCGCCTGCGCCGACAGTTCCGGGGAAGGGGTGCCCGGCCGCGCTTTCGCCGACAATCCGCCATGGCCCGGCAAGGTCTGCGGCGCGCACCGCGTAACCGTCCATGGCGGAAACGTTCGCGGCGGGCTGGGTCCGCCGGGCACGAAGCGGTGCAGCCAGATAGCGGCCGAGCGCGCTGGCCACATCGACCCGCTCGATCGGCAGCGGCGCGACCAGCGCCAGCAGGCGGGCCTGCGCCTCCTCCAGCGGCAGCGGTTCGCGCAACTGAGCGGAATTCATCTGTCGCCCGTTTCCGGCGCACTCCAGTCGCCCGACTTGCCGCCACGTTTGGCGATCAGGCGAACGCCGTCGATCACCATCGCCTTGTCCAGCGCCTTGGCCATGTCATAGACGGTGAGCAGCGCGACAGTGGTGGCGGTAAGCGCCTCCATTTCCACCCCGGTCTTGCCGGTCAGGCTGGCCGTGGCGGTGGCGCGCACGCCGTCCGGCTCGAACACGAAATCGAGCGTAACCGAATCGAGCGCCAGCGGGTGGCACAGCGGGATCAGCTCGGCGGTTTTTTTCGCGGCCATAATCCCGGCGATGCGGGCGGCGGCGATCACATCGCCCTTGGGCGCGTTGCCATCGCGGATCGCGTTCAGCGCAGTTTCCGACATGCGGATGCGGCCCGAGGCGATCGCGGTGCGCACGGTCGGCTGCTTGGCGCCGATATCGACCATGCGGGCATGGCCCTGTTCGTCGAGGTGGGTAAGCTGGGTCATTGCCGCGTCATGCCAGAGCAACGCGGGCATGCCCAGACCCCCTCAATCACGCATCTTGCGCCAGCGCGGCACGCAACTGCGCAATGCGCGCCGGATAGTACGCTCGTAGCAGCGGCTCCAGTTCCACCGGTGCATCGGCCGGCATCGCGGAACTCCACACGATCCGGCAGCGCCCGGCGGATAGCGGTTCCAGCCGCATTGTCCCGCGCACGCCGATCAGCAGGGGCTTGCCGCAATCGACCATTTCATAGCCGAGCGTAAAGGTCGTGGGGTCAAATTCCACCAGCCGCTCAACAGCGTGCCAGCCATCGAGTTCGACCACCCGCAACGCGCCGATGCCGCTACCCCGCACCTCGCAGCTGCGCACCGCCGGGTGCCACCGTTTGAGCCCGCCGAAATCCCCGATGAATGACCATGCCCGCTCGGCCGGGGCAGCCAGTTCCTCCGTCACCCGGATCGTCATTGTCAGACCGGGTTGCCGTTCTCGTCTGCAATCCGGGCCAGCAGTGTGCCGTTGTTGGCTCCCTTGAACAGCAGCGCCAGCGTTTCGGGCAGGGCTTCGAACCCGGGGCGGATATCCTCGCGGTGGGCGATCAGGCCTTGCGCGTTCCATGCCGCCAGATCGGCCAGCGCCTGCGGCACTGTTTCGATATGGTGGCGCACGATGTAGCCCTCGATCCGGATCCCGCCATAAATCAGGCGCATCATGTCGAACGGCGGCGGGGCGATCGGGCCGCCGCCGTCATAGGCCGAAATCTGGCCGCACAGCACAATCCGGCCACACTGGCGCATACGGGCGGCCGCTGCTTCCAGGATATTGCCGCCGACATTGTCGAAATAGATGTCGATCCCTTCAGGGCAGAGGGCGTCGAGCCGGTCGGCCACCGCTTCGGTCTTGTAATCGATCAGGTGTTGAATCCCGCAGTCTTCGCGCAGCCAGCGCAGCTTGTCCGCGTCGCCGGCGATGCCGACCACCTTGCACCCCAGGATCCGCCCGATCTGCGCGACCACCGACCCGACCGAGCCGGCGGCTCCGGACACCAGCAGGACTTCTCCGGCCTTGGGCTGGCCGATGTGCACCAGCCCGCACCACGCAGTAATGGCGTTGATCCCCAGCACGCCCATCGCATCGACCGACGAGATGTCGTCGGGAATGACCCGGTAACCCTGCGCCGGATCGATCCACTGCTGGTCCTGCCAACTGGCCGCGCCGAACAGCCGCGTGCCGACCGGGAACGCCGGGTTGCGGCTTTCGGTGACGCGCCCGAGCGCCGGAGCCAGCACCACATCGCCAAGCGCGGTGACCGGGTGATAGCTGTCGGTGGCGCCGCTGATCCAGTTGCGGATGGTCGGGGCGCACAGCAGCAGTTCCCACTGCATCAGCACGTGCCCCTCCGCTCCCTGACCGGCGCGATCCGGGGCGACGGTGAGGGCGAAGCAATCGCGCGTGACGGCGCCTTGCGGATGCTGGGCCAGAAGCCATTGCCGGTTTGTCATCTTATCTCCCAAGTTGCGGCCTTATATCCGACGAACTTTCGGAGGGATATGCGTTTCGGCTAAGTCGGCTATCGGCCGGCGCTATAGCGGCCAGATGGCCCGTTCAACCGGCCAGCAGCGCCCGGGTTGCAGCAGCGATATCCGGCTGGCGCATCAGGCTTTCGCCGACGAGGAAACAGCGCACCCCGGATCGTTCGAGCCGGACCAGGTCGGCATGGTCATTGATCCCGCTTTCGCCGACCAGCAGTGATCCTTCCGGGGCGAGCAGGGCGAGCCGTTCGGTCACCCCCAGATCGGTGACGAAGCGCTTGAGATCGCGGTTATTTACCCCGATCAGCCGCGACTGCAGGAGGGCGGCGCGGTCCATCTCGGGCTCGGTGTGGACTTCGACCAGCACGTCCATCCCCTGTTCGCGCGCGGCTGCCTCGATTTCGGCCATTTGCGTATCGTCCAGCGCGGCGACGATGATCAGGATCGCATCGGCGCCGATCGCGCGGGCTTCGGCGCATTGCCACGGATCGACCATGAAATCCTTGCGGATTACCGGTAGCGCGCAGGCGGCGCGGGCGGCGATCAGGTAGTCTTCGTGGCCGTGGAAATACGGCGCGTCGGTGAGGACCGAGAGGCAGGTTGCGCCGCCCGTTTCATAAGCGCGGGCGTGGGCCGGGGGATCAAACTCGGCGCGGATCAAGCCCTTGGAAGGACTGGCTTTCTTGATCTCGGCGATGAGGCCGTAGCCGGTTACTGCAGCGTTGCGCAGCGCGGCTTCGAAGCCGCGCGGGGCGGACTGGGCGCGGGCCAGCGCGGCGAGGTCGGCCACGGTGTGCCGGGCCTTGCGGCGCGCGACTTTGGCGCGGGTGGCGGCGCAGATTTCGGTGAGCTTGTCGGTCATTTCAGCGCGGCGATCCAGCAATCGAGCAGCGCATTGGCCAGACCTTTATCAATTATTTCAGCGGCTTCTTCCGCTGCTTCCGCCCAACCACCGGCCTCTCCGGCAACGATCAGCGCAGCGGCGGCGTTCAATAGCACGGCATCGCGATAGGCGCCGTGTTCGCCCTGCAGCAGCCGGCGGAGCGCGGCGGCGTTGAACGCCGGATCGCCGCCACGCAGCGCCTCGACCGGGGCGGAAGACAGATGTGCATCGGCACTGCAAACGCGCTGCATCGCCACTGCACCGCCTTCAACCACGGCCAGTTCGTTACCGCCCGCCAGGCTCAATTCGTCCAGCCCCTCATCGCCCGAGACGACGAATGTCTTCTCCGTGCCAAGGCTGGCAATCGCCGCAGCATAGATCGGGACATAGGCGGGACGGGCGATCCCGACGAGCTGGCGCGTGACCCGTGCGGGGTTGGCCAGCGGCCCCATCAGGTTGAAGATCGTGCGGCGGCCCAGCGCTTTGCGGATCGGCATGATCCGGCCCATCGCCGGGTGGTGCGCGCCCGCAAACAGGAAACAGATGCCAAGATCGGTCAGCGTCGCCTCGGCCGTTTCGGGCGCGCGGGCAAGGTTGAGACCGAGCGCTTCCAGCGTATCGGCCGCGCCGGCCCTGGAACTGGCGGCGCGGTTGCCGTGCTTGGCGACC
>JANLUV010000487.1:0-6924 GCA_031363685.1 Alphaproteobacteria bacterium
GGCGCCGCAAGCATCAATATTTCCGCCGACTGACCGAGAATCTAGGGCACCCGAAGCTGCGAGAGCATTTGGCAGCAGTTATCACTGTGATGATGCTTAGCGACAATTACGACGACTTCATGGACAAACTGGATCGAGTAAAGCCCCGCTACGGCGAAACCCTTCCCTTGCCCTTCGACAGCCCTGCAACTGGTCTTTAGTTCTTATCCCAGCGCTGGACGTGGCCTCACGTTCGTCCTCGATCTCGCCGGAAGCGATCTGGCCTATCATCTCCCGCCAAGCCAGTGGCGTCGGCTAAGCTTCTATCCGCGTGGGCCTTTAGGCATGGGGTGTACTTTGCATACCGCTAAGCGTATAGGACATGCGACTGTATAGCCAAGCCGTCAAAATCCAAACTGAGACACTACCGGGCAGCCAGCGGGCCTTCAGTTCGTCGGTCGCGTAGTGGAGCAGGTAATCGATGCAGACGTCCGAATGGGTCTGGAATCCGTTGGGCGCGCCAGCATAGGCGATTTCCTCGGAAATCACGAAGTTGAAGCTGACGTCAAGGCCGGGGCCGCCCCATTCCTCGGTCACTTGCGGGGCGAGCAGGCCCTGCTGCCCGGCGCGCAGCCAGAACGCGCGATCGGTAATCCCTTCGTCGTCCCAGCGGGTGCCGTGCTGGTCCATTTCGCGGGCCAGAAAGCGGCGGACCTGTTCGCGCAGGGCCGCATGCTCGGGACCATAGGCGGACCGGCCCGAATCCCACGATGAAGGTGCATGTGTCATGTCGAACTCTCCGTGCCCGCTGCCGTCACTGCCTGCTGCCGCCTATTTGGTATCCCTGTTTACTAATAGAACCGGGCGCGGGCCAGGGGGCAGGTCAGGCGCGGAGCAGATCGTCCAGCGCGGGCAGGGCGTCCGGTTCCACTTCGAACCCGGACGCTGCGCACCACGCGCGGGCCAGATCGCACTGCGGCTTCGATGCGGCGATCACCGCGCGGGCCACGGCGGTTTCCCGTGTCGTGCCCGCCGCCGCCGTAACCGCGCCCTCCACCGCCGCCAGCAACGCGCGGCGTTCGCTGTCGAGCCGGGGTTCGTCGGCGGCAGGATCGCCCAGCGCCGCTTGCGCCGCGGCCCCGTCGATCGGGCTGCCCACCGCTGCGACCGCTTCGGCCAGCGCCACCGCGTTCAGCAGTTCGCGCCGGGCACGGGCATGGGCCAGCGGCAACCCGCGCTGGACCAGCCCGATCGTGGCGATCGACAGGTGCAGTTGTTCGATGGCCAGCTTGTTGGCCGGATCGACCGCAGGCGCGACCACGTCGCGCAGCGCCTTGATGACCACGGCCAGCTGAAGGTCGGTATCAGGGACCATCAGATGATCTCCTCAAGAGTGTCGCGCAGGGCGCCGCTGATGACCGCGCCGATCATCGCGATCCACGCGACGACCACGTCCTGGTGGGTCTTGCCGTGCCGGGCCACCCGGCACGCGGTTGCCAGCATATGCACACACGATGCAAAGTCGTTGTAGACCCGGAAATAGCGCAGCCGTTGGCGATCGATCGTCAGGCCCGAGGCCGCTTCATAGCGCTCGAACAGTTCCTCCGCCGGCAGCAGGCCCGACGCCAGGAAGGTCCGCCCGTCTTCGGCATAGTGCCCGAAATGCGCCCCGGTGGTCCACGCCAGATCCTGGTGGCGGTCGCCCAGCACGGCCAGTTCCCAGTCAAGCCAGGCGGTGATCCGCTGGGTGGATTCCGAATAGAGGAAATTGCCTGCCCGGAAATCGCCATGCACCGCCGAGACATGATCGAGCGCGGGGGCATTGGCGATCAGCCAGTTCGCGGCAACTTCGACCAGCGGCAGCGCCTCGGGCCGGTCTTCCTCCCACACCCGCCGCCACCAGTGGACCTGCCGGATGATCCCGGCGTTCGAGCCCACCTCGGGGCAAACGAACGAGGACAACCCGGCAAAGCGCGCGGCCGGGACGATGTGGATGGCCGCCATGCTCTCGATGAACTGCGTGGCAAGAACGGGCCGCAATTCGGGGCCGAAGTTGGTGCCGATACCCGAGACTTGCTGCGACGGCCGCGCGCTCGGCTTGGCGACGCCGTCGGCCATGGCGTAGATCAGCCCCGGATGCGGCAGGTGCGCGGCTTGCGGATCGACCCAGTAGCATTCCGGCACCGGGACGACCCCCTGCATCAGCTGCAGCATTTCGAATTCGCGGCTGCGGCTGGTCTCGACGATCGAGGCGGGCGGCTCCATCCGCAGCACCAGCGCGGTGGTCTGGCGGGCCTGGGTCGTACTTGGGCTGCCCTCAGCTCCGTTCCAGTCGAGATCGAACGCCATCTGCAGTTTCGATGCCCCGCCGCCCAGCCAGCGCGGATTGCGGATCGCAAAATCGCTGCCGATCGCGCTGCGGATCAGCGCCGCCGCGCCGTCGGCCAGCGTGTCCAGCGGGATCGCGGTATAGCCCGGCCCGGTGCGACCGCGCAGCTTGGCGGTCAGCACGCGGTCAATTTCGGGCTCGACCGGAAAGCGGCTGCGGACTGCGGCAATGAACCCCTCGTCGGGCGCGTCGCGAACATCAATCATGTGGCACTGCCCCCGATTGGAATTGCACGAAGGGCATCGACCAGCGGGCCCTGCTGCTCTGGCGTGGTCCCGTGCAGCAGGATATAATCGGCCCCCGCGCCGATATACTCCTTCAGCCGCGCGGCGCACTGCGCCACCGATCCGGTGGCCGCGCCGGTAGTCAGCCATTCCTCCGGCAGCAGCGACACCGCCTCGGCCATCAGGCGGCGCGTTTCCGCCATGTTGCCCGAGCCGTATTCCAGTTTGGCCAACCCGGTTGCGACCATCGCATCAAGCGGACCTTCGTCCCAGCCGTTGGTCGCCACGATCGGCAGGCCCACTTCGCGGTGCATGAAATAAGACACCGCGCGCGCTTCCAGAATGTCGGCGCGCTGCGCGTTCGTCAGGAAATCGGGCGCGGTGACGACGGTGGCATAGAACTTCACCGCCAGCGGATCGCGGCCCGCATCGGCCGCAGCATTGCGGACAATGGCGATCGAGCGGCGCACCCCGTCGGCGGTGAGGAACGGGTGCAGCACCACGCCGTCGAAATGGCGCCCGGCCAGCGCCAGCGTCTTCGGCCCGATCGTCCCGATGAGGACGGGCGGCGGGTTATCGGTGCCGATCGGCAGCGCCATTTCGGGATATTCGCCCGCCGGTCCGCTGTAGTTGACCGTTTCGCCGGCCCACAGGCGGCGCAGGATGTCGACGTGGTCGGCCATGCCCTGAAGATTGGGCACCGGAATGCCCATCTGGCGGAACTGCGAGGGCACGCCCCGGCCATAACCCAGCACAAAGCGGTTGCCGCTCAGCGCCTGCAGCGTCTGCGCCATCCCGGCCTGCACCAGCGGGTGGCGCGTGCCGAAATGCGTAAGCCCCGCCACCAGCGTAATCCGGCTGGTCGCCTGGGTCAGCGCGCCCATCATCGCGCCAAGTTCCTTGGTCTCCCACCGTTCCGACAGGAACACGCCGTTCAGCCCGATCCGCTCGGCCTCGCGCGCCTGATCAAGCCCGGGCGCGGGGTGCGCGGCCTTGCCGGGGAGGATGTAGCTGAACAGCCGGTCGGCCATGGTTTCCAGCGCAGTGTGCCCGGCATCTGGCATCATTCTCCCTTCCTGCGATTCCATGGTCCGGCGCGTCCTGCCGTCAGGATAGTGCTCCGCCCGCCACCCGAATGCTGTCGCGTCAGATCGGAGCCGTCAAGGCTTATCTGACCTTTTGGTCAGACGCCCGGCAGGCGCACAGCAGCCCGCCAGCGCGGTCCGGTCATAGACCGGCGCGATAGGATTGCCGAGAAAATGTCTAATATGGTATCCCCCGATAACCGGACCGGCCCTTGCGGCGGATTTTCTAGCGGGTGGATAACGCCTGTAATAACCCGCCCCAATATTCGTGTAGCCAAAAATGCGCGGACGGAGAGGATATGACGATGCAACCCAGCGCCGAACCCGGCCCGGAACAGGGCATCCGCCAGGATCGCCGGCCCGTGACTGAAGCGGACCTGATCGCTGCGGGCATCGACCTGGCGCGGGATTTTCCGGGCCGGTCGATCGCCGACCTCAGCGAATATCCGGTGCTGTCGGAAGGCGGGTGGTTCATCGTCATCAAGAACCAGCGGACGCTGGAGGAAATTGCCCGCCGCCCGTGGCTGCTGCTCGGCCCGGTCGAACTGCTGTCGCACAGCCTGGTGCTGGACTGAGATGCGCAGGCCACGGATCTTCGCGTCATGCTGATCGGGGTCGACGTGGGCGGCACCTTTACCGATGTCGTCGCGATCGACGCTTCCGGCGTGCGCACGATCAAGGTCGCCACCGATGCGCGCAACACCGAACAGGGCGTACTTGCCGGTGCGCGCGAAATCGGCGTGGCCGAGGCGAGCGTGTTCAACCACGCCAGCACTCACGGGCTCAACGCGGTGATCACCCGCCGCCTGCCCAAGATCGCCTTCCTCACCTCGCTCGGCCACCGCGATATTCTCGATGCCGGGCGGGCGTGGCGGCCGGTGGCAGACCTGACCAACCCGCACTGGCGGCGGCAGTTCGGCGACGCGACCCAGCCGCTGGTGCCGCGCTATCTGCGGCGCGGGATTGCCGAGCGGATCACCGCCGACGGCGAAGTGCTGATCCCGCTGGATGAAGCGCAGGCGCGCGAGCAGTTGGCGGTGCTGAAGGAATGCGGCGTGGCGGGCGTCGCGATCTGCCTGCTCAACAGCTATGTCAGCAACGCGCACGAACGGCGGCTGGCCGAACTGGTGCGCGAGGAACTGGGCGATATCACCTGCTCGATCTCCAGCGACGTCTCGCCGCTGGCCAAGGAGTACGACCGCGCCTCGACCACCGTGATCGACGTGTTCATGCACCTGATCTACGGCGATTATACCCGGCGGCTGGAAGCGGGCCTGCGCGAGATCGGCTTTGCCGGCGAACTCAATTACGCCAACTGCGCCGCGCAGTTGCTGTCATCCGAAGTGGCGATGGAGCGGCCCTACCAGATCGTCTTTTCCGGCCCGGCGGCGGGCGCCATCGCCAGCACGCATTTCGGACGGATGATCGCCAAGGGCAACCTGCTCTGCGCCGATATCGGCGGCACCTCGTGCGATATCAGCCTGGTCAGCGATTTTCGCCCGTTCGTGAACACCACGTTCGAGCTGGAGCATGACCTGATCGTCAACGCCCTGTCGATCGAGGTGTCCAGCATCGGCGCGGGCGGGGGCAGCCTGGTGTCGATCAGCAATGCCGGGGAACTCACCGTCGGGCCGGGCAGCGCCGGGGCCGATCCGGGGCCAGCCTGCTATGGCAAGGGCGGGCGCCAGCCGACGATGACCGACGCCTGCCTGTTGATGGGGATCATCGATCCGGAGGCGTTCGCCGGCGGGCGCGTGCGGCTAGACAAGGACCTGTCGCGCCGCGCGTTTGCCGAACTGGACACCGGCCTCTCGTTCGATGACCGGGTGCGCTATGCCTTCCACGTCGGGCTGAACAACATTGCCGAGGGGCTGACCAACGTCATCATCCAGCACGGGATCGATCCGCGCGATTTCAGCATCGTCGCGTTCGGCGCGGCGGGGCCGATGCTGCTGCCGGCGGTGCTGGACCAGTTGCACGCCGCCGAACTGATCGTGCCGCCGCACCCGGGGCTGTTTTCCGCGCTCGGCCTCGTCAGTTCGGAACAGACCTACAGCGACAGCCGCAGCGCCTATCGCGTGCTGACGCCGGACGCCGCGCCCGAGATCGACGCGGTCTACCGCGAGATGGAAGCGCGGCTGCGCCAGCGGCTGGCGCATTACTGCGCCGATCCGGTGTTCATCCGGGCGTTCGACGGCCGCCTGCTAGGGCAGAGCTGGGATACGCCGTTCATTCCGATCCCGCCGGGGCCGATCACCGCCGGCACCGTGCACCAGATGGTCGAGAACTTCCATTCGACCTACGAACTGCGTGCCGGCAACCGCTTTCCGGGCATCCCGGTGCAGAGCGTGACGTACCGCGTGGAAACCGTCGTCCCCACGGCCAAGGTCGAATATCCCCGGCTGGATCGGCGGGTGGGGAAGATGCCCGATCCGGAGCGGATGACGATGATCCACCACCTGGCCGAGCGGCCGATGCCGGCGGCCGAATACCGCCGCGAAACCTTGCGCCACGGCGACGAAATCGAGGGCCCGGCGATCGTCCGCGAGGCGAGTTCGACCACGTTCATCCTGCCGCAGCAGATCCTCTCGGTGGGCGAATTCGGCGAGCTTTACGTGCGACGGCTGGATCGGCGATGGTAAGGCCGCGCCACAGGCACGGCGCGCGCGGCTGGAAATATGCCGCGCCGGTCGATGCCGCGCCGGTGCCGCAGGCGCGCGGCGCAGAGGGCGCGGCGGGTGGCGATACCGGGGAAGGCCTGCCCGTGCGCGATCTCAGCGACGCGCAGTTCTTCGCGCGCTACCATACCGACCGGTTTACCGCCTCGATCACGGCCAACCGGATGCGCTATATTGTCAAGCATATGAGCACGGTGCTGCTGACCACCTCGTTCTCGATGATCCTGCGTGAATGGTACGATTTCGCGGTCACCATCTCCGGCCCGCCACAGCTGAACTATCCGATGAGCACCGGGTCGGACAGCCTGTCGATTTTCGTGTTCACGATGTCCGACGCGGTGCGCAATGTCGTCGAGGAATTCGGGCCGGAGAACATCCGCCCGGGCGATGTGCTGATCGCCAACGATCCCTACCGGATCGGCCAGCACGTGAACGACGTGTGCTTCATCCGACCGGTGTTCTACCGGGGGGAACTGATCTCGTTCGTCACCATCCGGGCGCACCAGCTCGACATGGGCGGCAGCGTGGCGGGCGGCTTCAGCGGATCGAACCAGGTGCTGGTGGTGCCG
>JANLUV010000490.1:0-1724 GCA_031363685.1 Alphaproteobacteria bacterium
GCGGGCATGAACCCGATGGACCTCAAGCGCGGCATCGATCTCGCCGTGGTCAAGGTCGTCGAGGATCTCAAGAACCGCTCGAAGCCCGTTTCGGGCACTCAGGAAATCGCCCAGGTCGGAATCATCTCGGCCAATGGCGACAAGGAAGTCGGCGAGAAGATCGCCGAAGCCATGGACAAGGTCGGCAAGGAAGGCGTGATCACCGTGGAAGAGGCCAAGGGCCTCGAATTCGAACTCGATGTCGTCGAAGGCATGCAGTTCGACCGCGGTTACCTCTCGCCCTACTTCGTCACCAATCCGGAAAAGATGGTGGTCGAGCTTGAGAACCCCTACATCCTGATCCACGAGAAGAAGCTGTCGTCGCTCCAGGCGATGCTGCCGATCCTCGAGGCGGTGGTGCAGTCGGGCCGTCCGCTGCTGATCATCGCCGAGGACATCGAGGGCGAGGCGCTCGCCACGCTCGTCGTCAACAAGCTGCGCGGCGGCTTGAAGATCGCCGCCGTCAAGGCGCCGGGCTTCGGCGATCGCCGCAAGGCCATGCTGGGCGATATCGCCACGCTGACCGCCGGCGAGATGATCTCGGAAGACCTCGGCATCAAGCTGGAGAGCGTCACGCTCAGCATGCTCGGCCAGGCCAAGAAGGTCACGATCGACAAGGACAACACCACCATCGTCGATGGCGCCGGTGCGCCTGACGAGATCAAGGCCCGGGTCGAACAGATCCGCGCCCAGATCGAAGTCACCACCAGCGACTATGATCGTGAAAAGCTGCAGGAACGCCTCGCCAAGCTGGCCGGCGGTGTTGCCGTGATCAAGGTCGGCGGCGCTTCGGAAGTCGAAGTGAAGGAGCGCAAGGACCGCGTCGACGACGCCCTCCACGCCACCCGCGCTGCGGTTGAAGAAGGCATCGTCCCCGGCGGCGGTACCGCGTTGCTCTATGCCACCAAGGCACTTGCCGGCATGAAGGGCGCCAACGACGACCAGACCAAGGGCATCGACATCGTCCGCAAGGCGATCCAGACCCCGCTCCGTCAGATCGCCGAGAACGCTGGCCATGATGGCGCGGTGGTTTCAGGCAATCTGCTCCGCGAAGACGACGAGACCCAGGGCTTCAACGCCGCAACCGACGTTTATGAAAACCTGGTTGCAGCCGGTGTGATCGACCCGACCAAGGTCGTCCGTATCGCACTGCAGGACGCCGCTTCGGTGGCCGGCCTGCTGATCACGACCGAAGCCGCGATCGCTGAAAAGCAGGAAGACAAGCCTGGCATGCCCGCAATGCCGGGCGGCATGGGCGGCATGGGCGGCATGGACTTCTAAGTCCAGGCCACCCATTCCAAGCACTCGGTCCCGGGCAACCGGGCCCGCAAAATCGGGCCGGAGGAGCGATCCTCCGGCCCGATTTGCATTTGGTTCAGGGCGTTACCGCAAATGTAACCCGGCTCGTCGTCAATACCTTGCGCCCAACCCCTTGCTGCGTTTAGATTATCGCAAGGTTGGTGGGTGTAAGGTCTGCTGTGTGAAAACGCGATTGCTCACAAAGCTGGCGGCGGTCGCTGTGATGGCCGCTACTGCCGTGATGCCGCTCTCCGCGCAGGCGGGGCAGCTTGAGACGCAGTTCGACCAGGTGCTTGGCGCCATGCAGCGCCAGCCCCAAGACCGCCCTCAGTTCCAGGTCTTCCCTCAGACCACTTCCTCGGATGTACTGGAAGTCCAGCTTGCCG
>JANLUV010000016.1:0-11446 GCA_031363685.1 Alphaproteobacteria bacterium
TCTATATCTATATCCGCGAAAATCTGTCGCAAGTGAGTGACGCACGCTCCGGCTGGTCGAACGAGATGCGGGAGATGAATGAGCGCACGACCGAGGCGATGATCGCCGTGATCGAGGAAGGCTATGCCGACGGAAGCTTTCGTAAAGTCGGCTCGGCGCGCGTGGTCGCATACGGCATTTTTGGCGTAATCGGCTGGACTAACCGCTGGTTCCGGCCAGCCAGCAGCGAGGTCAGTGCGGAGGAAATCGGCAAGACTTACGCCGAAATGATCCTCTCCGGCCTGGAATCGCCTTATTGAGACGGGCGCTGAGCAGGCCGTCGCGCCGGGAACTTACGCTGGGGCCGCCCAGTCCGGCGCGGGCAAATCTTCGGGACGCAATTCGAACCCAAGCGGTAGGCACCATATCCGTTCCTGCAACAGAATCGGGCCGCTGCGATCCATGATCAGCGCATCGAGCGCGGCTTCATAGCCACGACCCTGAGCCGTTTCCACCAATCCGGAAATCGCCGCCCGCACTTCGCCGGTGAACCGGCAATAATCGGCGTCTTCGGCAAGCGGGCTGTCCAGCAAGGCCCGCCCCCTGGGGATAAACGTCTCCAGGCCATTGCCGTCGGCCCCGGCATGATCGGCCAGCAGCGTGACAATCGCGGCGGCCATGTCGAGATAGCTTGCCACCGTCTGGCGATAATAGCGGCGCGCATGAGGCATTCGTTGCTGCATGAACCCCACGGCGGCCATCGACAGGTGAAGCTGTTCGATCACATGGCCCGACGCGCCGGTCAGCGCGGGCAGGACGACTTCGCTCAGCGCGCGCTGCACCACTTGCAACTGCGTTTCGAACGCCTGAATCATGCCGTGATGCTCCGGAAATAATCGCACAACTCTGACAAGGCCAGATAGCCCATGCCCGAAACGTGGTTAAGTAGCACGTCCTGATGGGTGGCTGCGCAGCGCGTCGCCCGCGCCGAAGCTGCCAGCAACAGCATCGACACCAGATAGCGGTTGAACACACCGAAATACCGGATGCGGTCCGGATCGACAGGCAGGCCCGACACCCGTTCATAAGCGGCCAACAAATCCGCTTCCGCCATCATCCCGGAGACAAGAATGGTTTCGTTATCCTCGGCGTAATGCTGGAACAGCGGCAGCGCGGCATACGTCAGATCCTGATGGCGGTCACCAAGCACAGCCCCTTCCCAATCAAGCACGGCGGTGATTTGGCCCTGCGCTTCATCGAACATGAAGTTGCCGCTGCGATAATCGCCGTGGACCAGCGAAATCCGGTCAATCGGGGGCGCGTTGCGGATCAGCCATTTGTAGACCACGGCCATCAGCGGTTCTTCTTCGACGCGATCTTCCTCCCAGATCCGACGCACCGCATTCACCTGTCTGATCACGGATGCGTTGGAACCCACGACGGGCCGGTCGAAGCTGGCAAGGACCGGGGCATCGCCAATCGGGAGGTTATGGATCCGGGACAGATATTCGACAAATTGCGGGGCCAGTTGCGCGCGGAGCGCCGGACCATAATTCTGGCCCAGCCCGGACACCTTGCCGGCATCGTACGAAGGCTTGGCCGAACCGGAGGCAAATCCGTAGACCATCGCCGGATAGGGCAGGAACGCAGCGCCAGGGTCCATCCAGAACGCATGCGGGACCGGGACAGCCCCTTCGACCGCCCGGATCACCTCGAACTCCCGGCGGCGACTGGATTCCGTTACCGAAGCCGCCGTCTCCATCCGCAGGACCAGTGGGGTTACGACCTGGGCATCGGCCGCGCCCCTGTCACCCCGCCAGTGCAGGTGGAACAGCATCTGCAGTTTGGATGCCCCGCCGGACAGCCATTGCGCATCCGTGATCGTGACAGGATAACCCACTTGATCGGCGATCAGCCGTTCACCCCCGCTTACCAGGGTTTCCAGCGAAACGGCCTGAAAGGACGGCCCGTTGCGGCGGTGCATCTTGCGCGTCAGCACGACATCGATTTCCCGCTCGGTCGGGAACCGGGCGCGAATGCCTTCGATGAAGGCAGCGCTCGGATGCTGCCTGACGTCTTCGTCCGTCGCAGTGTAGGGCATGGTCATCCCGCTTTCCTGTTGATCAAAGGTCGTGCTTGTCGGCCATGCCGCGCGACAGGTATGTCAGACCCGCGAAATCCGCTATGTGACTGTAGCCCACGCGGGAACCGCTTTCCCAGCGCATCAGGGTCTGGAACGCCGCGCTCGACGGGTTGAAATTGTACCACGGGGCCGCCGCGATGGTTGTCCCGACCGCCTCGTAGCAATTGCCCTGATCATCCTCAAACTCGACCACGGCACGAGTCACCAGCATGTCGGACCGCTGCGCCCGCATGGCTGCGCGAACGATCGGCCGGCGTTCGCCATTAATGGCCAGAAACCCGAAATTGAACGGTCCGTAGACCACTTCCTTGTTGTCGAAGGACAACCCGAGCACGAGGAAGGCGCCAAGATCGTCCCCCAGGTTGACGTGGACCCAGGTCGCGCCCTTGCTGCCCCAATCCTTGCGGGGACCCCAGCTTTTGTCCATGCCGTCGATGCAGTCCACCTGGTAATCGCGGCCGTGGAGCGACAGGGTGCCGGTAATCTTGCCCTTGCTTTCCATATGGCCGGTATTCCAGCCATCATAGCCAGCGACCTTGGCCGAGCCGATCAGCGGGTTGTCATTGGCGTCATGCGGGTCGAACGGATCGCAAACCGCCTTGAACGCAAGGTCCAGGGCGCAGTTGCCATCACGCGAGCGGTACTGAAACGCGAAATCCCGAGCGCTATGCGCCTGAAAGGACAGCCCATTGTCCAACGAGAAATTATCAAAGCGTTCGGGACAGGACAAATGCATCTGCGAATCGTTGTGATCGATCTGCCAGGGATGGAAGCTCATCCCGGAGTGGATCTCGATCGAGCTGTGACAGATGCCCAGATTGGGCCGGGCCAAAGTGTACAAATTGCCGCTGATTCCTGCTTCCGGGACCGAGAAAATCATGAAAAGCGTTTCCGTCCACTGCTTGTCGTTCGGGTCGCACGCGTGGAAGGCGAAATCGGCTGCCGTGATCATCAAAGTTACTCCGCCTTGGTCAGGTCAGCACGCGATCATCCCGCCATCGATCACGTGTTCCGTGCCGGTGATGAAAGACGCGTCGTCCGATGCAAGGAACACCACCAGATGAGAAATTTCGCTCGCCTCCGCAAACCGCCGCAGCGGAATCGCCGAGGCGGCACCGCCGCCATCCTCGTCGGTGGCGGCGACCATCATCGGCGTCTTGACGTAGCCCGGATGGACCGAATTGACCCGGATATTATGCTCACCGTATTCGACCGCGACCTGCTTGGTCATCCCGCGAACTGCGAACTTGCTGCCCGCATAGGCCAGGTTCGGGGTGCCGACGCTGGCGATCATCCCGGAGGTCGACGAGATATTGATGATCGAACCGCCGCCAGCGGCCAGCATCGACGGCAATACCGCCTGCATCCCCAGGAATACGCCAGTCATGTTGACAGCACAGACCCGCAGGAAATCCGCTTCCGC
Organism: Alphaproteobacteria bacterium; assembly: GCA_031363685.1. Lineage (GTDB taxonomy): Bacteria > Pseudomonadota > Alphaproteobacteria > Sphingomonadales > Sphingomonadaceae > Novosphingobium. Next base: position 3,546 of record JANLUV010000016.1, read on the forward strand.
GATATCGGCGGTCCGGGCGATCGGGCCGATGATACCGGCGTTGTTGACGAGGACGTTGATCGGACCGAACCGGGCCTCGCCTGCGGCGACGACTGTCGCCCAACCCGCAGCATTCGCGACATCATGACGGATGAATACCGCATCATCGCCCAGTGATACGGCCAAAGCCGTTCCGGCCAGTTCATTGATATCAGTCAGAATAACCTTGGCACCCGCTGCAACAAAGGCTTTGGCGTGAGCCTCACCCATGCCCTGCGACGCACCCGTGATCACGGCAACCTTGCCAGACAATTTACCCATGGCATCGTTCTCACATTTATTGGCGCCACGTTGCCGGAGCGGATCGCGGCGTGGCCCGCGACTCCGTGTTGGGTACACAGAGCCAGCGCCACCGGCAACATTTTTGCGGTGCGATTAGTGCCGTGCCAACAAATATTCCACACCAGTGTTGCCGTAATGTAGATGGCGGTGGACCGGCGCATGGCCGCGTTCGGGAAGCGTGGCCCGCAGGAGTGGCCCGCATTTCGAGCAGCCCGCCGACATGGTCACGGCTAAGACCCCACCCCATTGCGAGGCGACAATCGCTGACTCGATAGGTCACCGCCTATATCTTATATCATTGTTTGTATGCCTTTTCGCGTTCTTGGCATCGGATTGGCGCCCGTCCGCCCGCCATGCGCCATCGGCCTTTATCTGGAACTGGCTGCGTGATTTTTCGGGCCAGGCTGGTAATCTGCACCGCTGCGCAGCCCAATTGCACCCGCAGCCCGATCCCGCCGCATACCCTTTACGCACAGCGAAGCGGCTACGTCGGGCCGTCAGAATCCATCTATACAACACTAGTGTTATCCGATATCCAGCGCTCGATTCCGGCTTCGCGTCCGCTTGGTGGTGTTGAAAGATTGTCATATTTACACCCCAACGGCGGGTGCGGTCCGGTCTACATTTAAATATTGGTTCAGGCTGCTACAGCCTCGCCCACATCAACACTTTGCGTCTGATAATCATAACGTTTTCGGGGAAATTTGATGTCAAAACAGAAAGTCAGCCTGCTCTCGGCAGTATCCGTACTGACGGCCTTGAGTTCGACCACAGCCATGGCGCAAGTCGCCAGTGCAGAGAGTGCGACCAACTCCGGCAGCGAGATCATCGTCACCGCGCAGCGCCGTTCCGAAACGCTTGAACGCACGCCGGTTGCCGTCACTGTCTTGAATGCTGCGTCGCTGGCCAAGCAGGCGATCATCACCGAGTCCGACCTGCAGATGGCCACGCCCGGCCTGACAATCCGCGCCGGCATGAACTCCAACCAGCTGAACTACGCGATGCGCGGCCAATCGCTTGACGCATTCAGCGACACGCGTCCTGGCGTTCTGCCGTATTTCAACGAAGTCCAACTCGACGGCGTCGGCGGCGGTTCGACGGCGTTTTATGACCTCCAGTCGATTCAGGTGCTCAAGGGCCCCCAAGGCACTTTGTTCGGCCGTAATTCCACCGGCGGCGCGGTGCTGTTTACCTCTGCCCGGCCGACCGACACGCTGGAAGGCTATGTTGCAGGCCGCATGGGCGATTATAACGCCTACGGGTTCGAAGGCGCACTTAACGTTCCGCTGGTGGGCGACAGGGTCATGGCCCGCGTTGCCGGATATTACGAAAAGCGCGACGGCTACCAGCGCAACCTGTTCAATGGCACCCGTGCGGGCGACGTTGACCGTTATGGCCTGCGCGGCAGCCTGACGATCAACCTGTCGGACACGATCAAGAACGAACTGGTTGTCGATTACCTGCATTCGGACGGCAACAGCCTGTCCAACCTGATCGACACTCTTGAACCCACCGGCATTATCCCGCTGATCAAATTGACCAACTTCGGCAATCAGGCGCAGTACAACTCCCTGATCAACACCTTTACGACTGACCCCGTCACCGGCATCTCGTTCGGGTGCAACGCTACGACCAACAATTGCGCCGCAGCCTATGCCGCTGCCAATCCCAAGCTGGATCCGGGCGGCCTCGCCTCTTACCTGAACACCCAAAAGGCGCGCGGTCCGTTCCAGATCGAATCGGATGGTCCGGCCGTGTACCGTGGCCGCAACATCATCGTGTCCAACATCACGTCGATCGAACTGGGCCCGGACACCAAGCTCCGCAACGTCTTTGGCTATACGTACCTGCAGAACGCCATCGCTGGCGACATCGACGGCACGCCGTATGGCATTGACGACAACGGCGTTGGTGGCGGCAAGAACGACGACACCCGTCAATATTCCAACGAACTGCAGCTGGTTGGTAAGGCTGTGGGCGGAAATCTTGATTACGTGATCGGCGGTTTCTGGTCGCACGAAACAAACGTGAACTACACCACCAGCCTGTTGCTGCAGTTCCCGCCGCTGACCAGCACGACGGTCTACCACAAGCTGACCACGCGTGACATGCTGGCCGGATATGGTCAGGGTACCTACAACCTCAGCGAAGCAACCGGCATTGAAGGTCTCGGCATAACGATCGGCGCGCGTTACACGCACGAGAAGATCAAGTTCGATGTTTTGCCGCTCGATACGGCTTTCCAGGCTTCGCCGGCGGTTCAGGCCACTTACGATTTCCACCAGAAGAAGTCGTACGGTAACCTGAGCTGGACGCTTGGCATCCAGGAGCAGGTCAATCCCAACCTGCTGATCTACGTCGCTTCGCGCCGGAGCTACAAGAACGGCGGCTACAACGGCATCCAGAACCCCGTGCCTGGCTCGGGCAAGGACGGCGGTAACGGTTACGAACTGGAAACGCTGACGGACGCCGAAATCGGGCTTAAGTACCGCGGCAGCGTTGGCGGTATCCCCGTCCAATTCAACATCGCCGGCTACCAGAGCTGGATCAAGGAAGGCCAGCGCGTTGCCTATACGCTGATTGGTTCAACTCCGTCCGCCGTTACCGTCAACGTGCCGGCAAAGATTACCGGCCTTGAATTTGATGGTACGGTGCGTCCGACCTCGTGGCTCACGTTGGGCGGTTCGCTGAATTACACCAACGCCCGTTTCACCAAAAATTCCATCTCGGTGGCTGGTGGAGCGCCAGTGGAATTCCTGACTTATCCGGATACGCCGGAGTGGTCAGGCTCGGTGTTCGGCGAAATCAACGTGCCGGTGCACGATACGGTTTCGGCCAGCTTCCGGTCGGACCTCTACTCGCAATCGCTGTTCTGGACCACCGGAACTGGCAACCGGAACGCCGGCGCAAACATCAAGGGCTACACGCTGGTCAACTTCCGCGCCGGGATCGAGGATAGCAAGACCGGGTTGTCGTTCGCGGCCCACCTCAAAAATGCGTTCAACCGGGTGTACTATGTGGGCGGCATCGCGACGGGTGAACTGTTCCAGTTCAACACCGTGACGCCGGGCGCGCCGCGCACGTTCATGGCCGAGGCGAAGCTGCGGTTCTGACGGTAACGGGTAGCCAGTTCAGCATGATTTGCTATCCTGCCGAACTGGCCCCGCGACAGTGAAAGTTTTGCCCGCCGGCCAAGTTTGATGGAGTACGGAACATGGCTTTTAAATTGATCAACGCCCGCCCCAGCCCATTCGGCCGTAAAGTGGCGATCGTGCTGCACGAAAAGGGTCTGGACTATGATGTGCAGTACGACGTGCCATGGGGCGAACAGACCTGCACGCCGCAGTACAGCCCGCTGGAACAGCTTCCGATTCTGATTACCGAACAGGGCGAATACATTTACGATTCCGCCCACATCGTCGATTGGCTGGAGGCAAGTTTCCCGCAACCCGCGCTGCTGCCCGCCGAACTCGGCCCGCGCCTTGCCGCGTTCAAGCGGCGGATGCTGGGCGAACGTCTGATGGAAGTTGTCCAGAACCTTATTTTCGAATTGCTGCGCCCGGAGCCGAGTGCCGCATGGATAGATCGCCAATCGCGCAAAGTTCGCGGTGCATCCGCTGAACTGGAGCGACTATACACCGATCATGAAACGCAAACGGCGGCAGGGCTTGATCTGGGCGATATCGCAGTCGCGACCACGATGGTGGGGATCGATTACGGATTGTCGTCCGGCCTGTGCCCCGACGCTCCGGTCTTGCACTGGCGTGACACCTGTCCGAACCTCGCCCGCGCCGTCGATGTGTTGGACGCCCGCCCGTCATTCGCCGCAACCAGGCCGCAGATGATGGACGTCAACCTTGCGGCGACCGTTGGCTGACGAACGTTCTAGCGCGGTAGGTGCCGCCGGGTTTTTGCAACAAGACTAAATTTATAACGCAAGTCCTAGGAGAACACGGATGTCTGGAAAACTTCGTTTCGGCGCATTTTGTGCTCCGCATCACCCGTTGAATGAAAACCCGACCCTGGCCCTGCAGCGCGACCTTGAACTGGCCGAGCATCTCGACAACCTCGGGTTTGACGAGATCTGGTACGGCGAGCACCACTCCGCCGGCTGGGAACTGATCGCCAGCCCGGAAATCATGATCGCGGCCGCTGCCGAACGCACCAAGCGGATCATGCTCGGTTCGGCCGTCACCTCGGTTCCGTACCATCAGCCGCTGATGACGGCGGAGCGGTATAGTCAGCTCGACCATATGACCCGGGGCCGCGTGATGCTCGGCATGGGGCCGGGTTCGCTGGCGTCCGACGCGCGGATGATGGGCATCCCAGTCGCCAAGCAGCGCGACATGATGGACGAAGCGATCGACGTGCTGGTCCGCCTGATGCGGGGCGAAACGGTGACCGCCAAGACCGAGTGGTTCACGCTGAACAACGCCCGCATCCAGATGACGCCGTACAGCCGGCCAAGCATCGAGATGATCTCGGCCAGCACCATCTCGCCCACCGGATCGCGGGCGGCCGGGCGCAACGGGATCGGCATGCTGTCGTTCGGCGCCACGTCGGGCGGCGCGTTCGATGCGTTGTCGTCCAACTGGCACATCGCCGAGGAAGTCGCCAAGGCCAACGGCAAGACCGTCGATCGCAAGAACTGGCGTCTGGTCGCGCCGATGCATATCGCGCCGACCCGCGAACAGGCCCGCGAAGAAGTTAAGTTCGGCATCGACGGCTGGGCGGACTATCTGCGCGAAGTGGCGGCATTGCCGATCGCGCCGGGCGGCGGCGACGTGATCGACGCGCTGCTGAGTTCCAACATGGCCGTTATCGGCACGCCGGACGACGCGGTTGCCCAGATCAAGCGCCTGCAACAGCAATCCGGCGGGTTCGGGACGCTGGTGCTGTTTGCCCACAACTGGGCCGATTGGGCCCACACCAAGCGATCCTATGAAATGTTCGCCCGGTTCGTCATGCCGCAGGTTGACGATATGGTCGACAACCGCGCCGTTTCAGAGGCAGAATGCCGCGCGGATCGGCCGGAACTGGCCGGACAGATCGGCGCAGCCATCCAGGAGCGCATCCAGCGCCACATCGACGAGCAGGGCACCAAGGACATCAGCCCGGACCTGATTGCCGCACTGCCCAAGCGCGACTGAAACCGGGCCACCAATCAGGGGAAGGCTTTGGCGCAGGGAAACCCTGCCGCTTCCCCCTGATTGTGCCCATCCACAACCAGATCGAGACGAGGCCGTGACCCAAGCCAGCACAACTTCCCAGCCGGATACCGCATGGCTGGCGGCAGCCATTCGCACGGCCAACGTCCCGACGCTGGCCTGCATCCTGGTGCAGTTGACCGGCGACCACCGCTGGATCGAAGGCGACTACATCCCCAGCCGCACCCGCGGCCTTGAAGACAATGACGACGGCGGACTGCCCGAAGCGATCCAGCAGGAGATCAAGGCAGCGGCGCTGGACGCGCTGACCGCGTGGTTCAATGGCCGGCCGCTGGCGATGCCGAACCCGTCGGATGACCTGCTGCTCGAAATGATGAGCGTGACGCTGGGTGAGAATATCCCGGCGGAATATGCGCCGATCATCCGCCACGAGCTGCGCCTGTCATCCCAGCCGGAAGGCCTTGCCGGGCCGCCTCCCGGGTTCTCGGCGCTGATTATCGGCGCGGGGATTTCCGGGCTGTGCGCAGCCGTCCAGTTTACTGCGGCCAACATCCCCTATACCATCGTCGAACGGCGCGACGATCTGGGCGGGGTGTGGTTCGACAACCGCTATCCCGGCGCGGCCTGCGACGTCCCGAGCCATCTCTATTCGTTTTCCTTCGCCCCCTATGCGTGGTCGCGCTATTTCGCCGGTAGCCGCGAAATCCACCAGTATCTTGAACACGTCGCGGATGAATTCGATATCCGCCGCCACATCCGCTTCGGCGTGGAAGTGATCGAGGCCCGTTTCGACGAAGCCAGCGGCACCTGGCAGGCCGATGTGCAGACCAAGGCGGGAGCCCGCGAAACCCTGCACGCCAACATCGTGATCAGCGGCGTCGGCGCGTTCAACAAGCCGCGCATTCCCGACGTGCCGGGCCTTGACCGGTTCAAGGGCCCCAGCGTCCACACCGCGCGCTATCCCGACGCAGGGCTGGACCTGACGGGCCGCAACGTTGTGCTGGTCGGCAATGGCGCCAGCGCGATGCAGGTTGCCCCGGCCATCGTCGACGAGGTTGGTTCGCTGACGATCGTGCAGCGCACCCCGCAATGGGTCGCCCCGTTCCCGAAGTTCAAGCAGCCGATCCCCAGTCCGCTGCAGGATCTGCTGCAGCAGGTGCCGCTTTATCGCCTGTGGTATCGCCTGCGGCTGAGCTGGGCGTTCAATGACAAGCTGTACGACGCCTTGCAACAGGATCCCGCATGGCAAGGAGAAGGCCGTTCGATCAACGCGATCAACGACGCCCATCGCCGCCAACTGACTGCCTACATCCAGTCGGAACTGGGCGATCGCCCGGAACTTCTGCCCGAAGTCCTGCCGGATTATCCGCCGTTCGGGAAACGGATGCTGCTCGACAACGGCTGGTTCCGCGCCCTTACGCGTGACCATGTCGACCATGTCAACGGAGCGGTGGTGGAAGTGCGGCCCGACAGCGTCGTCACCAGTGACGGCGTGGAGCGCAAGGCCGATGTCATCATCTGGGCAACCGGGTTCGACGTGGTCAACCTGCTTGCGCCGATGAAGATCACCGGGATCGGCGGCCGCGACATCCACGAGGACTGGGATGGCGATGATGCGCGCGCTTATCTGGGCACCGTGGTGCCGGGCTATCCCAACCTGTTCTGCCTGTATGGCCCCAATACGCAGTTCGGCCACGGCGGCAGCCTGATCACCGTGCTGGAACGGCAGATGCATTACGTGATGTCGCTGCTGGAACAGATGTTCGCCCGCGGAATCGCGACGGTCGATGTCCGGCAAGACGTGCATGATGCCTATAACGCCGAGGTCGACAGCATCCATTCGCGGATGATCTGGACTTATCCCGGCGTCGAAAACTACTGCCAGAATTCCAAGGGCCGGATCGTCGTCAACAACCCGTTCCGCATCATCGACGTGTGGGGGATGACCGAGACTGCCAAGCTGTCGGATTACACCTGCACGCCAGTCGTCGCCGATGCGGCCGTTCCGGCCACAGCAGGATAAGGCACCATGACCGATCCCGTCCTGATCGAGGAGCACGGCGCGGTGCTGGTCATCGCGATCAACCGGCCGCGCCAGCGCAATGCCGTCAATCGCGCGGTATCGCTGGCAATCGCGGCGGCGTTGGACATGCTCGACGCGCGCACGGATCTGCGCGTTGGCGTGGTGACCGGGCGGGAAGGCAGCTTCTGCTCGGGCATGGACCTCAAGGCGTTTGTCGATGGTGAGCGGCCCGAGCTTGAAGGACGCGGCTTCGGGGGGCTGTGCGAAAAATCCCCGGCCAAGCCCGTGATCGCCGCCGTTGAAGGGTTTGCGCTGGCGGGGGGATGCGAACTGGCGCTGGCCTGCGACCTGATCGTGGCGGTGCCCGGCGCCAGCTTTGGCCTGCCCGA
>JANLUV010000043.1:0-2259 GCA_031363685.1 Alphaproteobacteria bacterium
CGGCCCGGTCGGTGCTATGCTGCGGCGCTTGCTGGGCGCGGAAGAATGGATCGCCCGCCAGGAGGAAGTTCTGACGCGCAAGCTGACCCCGGCGCGGCGCGGTCCGAAAGGGAAAGGCTAATTAGTATTGTGTCCCCGGAATAGAAGCAATTCGCGCTGGCGATGCCGCTTGAGATTCACCCAACCCCGCTCAGCCTGAGCTTGTCGAAGGCCGCGCGCCGAGGCAAGCACAGCGGGATGTCCTTTTACGCCTATCTCCTGCGCTGCAACGATGGCAGCTATTATGCTGGCCACACAGACGATCTGGAACTGCGGTTTGCCCAGCACCAGACCGGCGCTCTGGGTGGGTACACGGCCACGCGCAGACCGGTGACCTTGGTGTGGTCCGACAGCTTTATGACCCGCGACGATGCCTTTTTGGTCGAACGGAAGCTCAAGGGCTGGAGCCGGGCCAAGAAGGAGGCGCTGATTGCGGGGGATTGGCAGCGTGTCTCGTGGCTGGCGCGTGGGAGGACGGGGCGCGGGGATGGACGCGAGGGTGGCGCGGGGCCTTCGACAGGCTCAGGCTGAGCGGGTGCGGTGGATTTGAAAAAGGGTGACTCTTGAAATTCGGGTAACACTTTGCGAAACTCCCAAATACCCGGGAGCGCGAGGGCTGTAACTCTCGCATTTGCTCTTCCTTGCGCTTCGCCGATGCGTTGCAGGCCCGCCCCATTTCCCTTGCCTTTCCGCGCCCCCGGGCCTAAGCGCCGCCGGTCCTGACGGTCGAATCTTCGGCTGGCGGGATGCTGCGGAGGGCGTTCGGCCGCCGTGGCAGTTCGGCTTCTTTTGGCCCGTTTCCGGCATGGTGCCGGGGCGGAGAAAGACCGGCGGATACAACCGCCTGGCCGGAAACAGCGACAGAGTAGGATCTTTCATGGCCACTGCGGCTAACCCGACCCGCGATGATTTCGCGGCTCTGCTTGACGAAACGCTTGGCGGGGCCGCCGGCGGCGGCTTTGAAGGCCGCGTGGTCAAGGGCACCATTACCGCGATCGAGAACGACAAGGCCGTCATCGACGTTGGCCTGAAGAGCGAAGGCCGCGTGCCCTTGCGCGAATTCGCCATGCCCGGCCAGCCGCACACTTTGAAAGTGGGCGACGAGGTTGAAGTCTATGTCGACCGCGTTGAAAATTCCGACGGCGAAGCCATGCTGTCGCGCGATCGCGCCCGCCGCGAAGCCGCGTGGGACAAGCTGGAGAACGAGTTCGGCGAAGGCAAGCGCGTTGAAGGCGTGATCTTCGGCCGCGTGAAGGGCGGCTTCACCGTTGACCTTGATGGCGCCGTGGCGTTCCTGCCCGGTTCGCAGGTCGATATCCGCCCGGTGCGTGACGTGACCCCGCTGATGGACATTCCGCAGCCGTTCCAGATCCTCAAGATGGATCGCCGCCGCGGCAACATCGTGGTGTCGCGCCGCGCGGTGCTGGAAGAGACCCGCGCCGAGCAGCGTTCGGGCCTGATCCAGAACCTGGCGGAAGGCCAGATCATCGAAGGCATCGTCAAGAACATCACCGATTACGGTGCGTTTGTTGACCTGGGCGGCATCGACGGCCTGCTCCACGTGACCGACATGAGCTACAAGCGGGTCAACCACCCGAGCGAAGTCATCAATATCGGTGACACCGTGCGCGTCCAGATCGTGCGCATCAATCAGGATACGCAGCGCATTTCGCTGGGCATGAAGCAGCTGGAAAGCGATCCGTGGGATGGCGTGGCCGCCAAGTACCCGGTTGGCGCCAGGCTGCGCGGCACCGTGACGAACATCACCGAATACGGCGCGTTCGTGGAACTGGAAGCCGGCATCGAAGGGCTGGTCCACGTTTCGGAAATGAGCTGGACCAAGAAGAACGTCCATCCGGGCAAGATCGTTTCGACTTCGCAGGAAGTCGACGTGCTGGTGCTGGAAGTCGACAGCGACAAGCGCCGCATCAGCCTGGGCCTCAAGCAGGCGCAGCAGAACCCGTGGGAAGCCTTCGCCGAGAAGCACCCGGTCGGTTCGTTCGTCGAAGGCGAAGTCAAGAACGCCACCGAGTTCGGCCTGTTCATCGGGCTGGACGGCGACGTGGACGGCATGGTCCACATGTCGGACATCGCCTGGGGCATCTCGGGCGAGGACGCGCTGGCGCTGCACCGCAAGGGCGAGCAGGTTTCGGCCGTGGTGCTTGACGTCGATGTCGAGAAGGAACGCATCAGCCTGGGCATGAAGCAGCTTGAAAAGGG
>JANLUV010000072.1:0-3421 GCA_031363685.1 Alphaproteobacteria bacterium
GTGGTACAGCGCGGCGAGTTCGACTCGCGCTGCCCATTCCGCCTCGCTCACTCTTTCACGCATCGGCGCGCCGGTGACGTTCATTACGGCCGCAATCGGCATCCTCTCACTCCTCGGCCCGCGATCGATTGGGGCAACGCAGCCGCCGGACATTATCCGTCCGGTCGGCTGCGCGGGCAGTCTGACTAATTGTGCCGGATGGTCAAGCGTATTGGGTGACATACTGCTTGGCGAAATCGAAGTAATTGCGGTTCCAGCAATATTCCACCCAGGCCACGCCCGTCTCGCCATCGATCACGGCGGTGGACGGAGCTTCGCAAAGGTAGATTTCGGGATCGAGGCCATCGAGCACCTGCGAGGCGAAGGTTCGGCAGGCCACATCGACCGAGCGCCCGTCGGTGTCGGTCACGGTCACATCCACCGCCTGCTGGATCATCGCATCGTTGAAGACTGTCTGGTACTTGACACTCGCGAGGTGGCGCATCACGCCGTCCTTGTACAGGAACCCGCGCAATTGCACGGTACCGAACGAATGCATTTCGAAGAAGTGGATCGAACAGCTGGCGGTGGTGGCGTGGAACCACTTGTAGTGCTGGTTCAGACCCCAGATGCGCGGGCCCCACGAATGGTCGCGGATCAGGAAGCCTTCGTGGTGGAACGACTTGCCGTCGATCGTCACGTCGCAGCTCAGCCGGCCGTGCTGTTCGGTGCGGTCATCGCCGTAATAGGGCGGATTGCCGTCCGGGTGCGAACTGAACGCATAAGGGGGATGCAGCGCAGTGTAATGCCCGTCGAACCGGATCCGTTCGCCGTGCCACTGCAGATCGACCACCTTGTGCGGCTCGCGCACCGCCATCGTCAGCGGACCGGTCTGCCAGTTGTCGAAGTCCATGTCGGCACTGACCGGCACTTCGATTTCCTCGACAATCATCTCGGGCAGGTCGCGGCCGAACAGGCAGGCGCGGGCCTTGGCCGGCCCGGTTGCGCGGATCGAAGGGTAGATGAAGCCGGCGATCCCCTGTTCGGGAAACAGCACCATATGTGCCAGCGATTCCCGGCCATCGGGGCGCAGCTTGTGACGATAGGCATGTTCCACCGGAAATGCGGCGAACTGATCGGTAATGCTGTCCATTGATGAACCCTTACAAGCAACGCAGCGCCAACGTGGACGCCGCGAATATTCCTTCCCGACAAGCGCGAATCACGCCTGCACGCATCGTCTAGCACCTCACCCACGCGGACACATTGGACCATACAGACAATTTTCCGGCGAGCGGACTTATAGACCTGTACGCAACCGTTCCAGCGCGATTCCGGCCAGGTTGTGCGATCGCTTGACCTGCCGGATGCGAATGCGGTTGAACGTCGCGGCCAGCGCCGTGAACTCCGCCAGATGCGCAGCGATCGCCGGACTGCGGCATTTCCACGCCCCGGTGGCCTGATTGACCACCACTGCCGCATCGCCCAGCATGACGATATCGGGCTCCCCCAGCGAACGCGCCACATGCAACGCATGGATCAACGCGAGCCATTCGGCATCGTTGTTGCTGCCCGCCGGCAATCCCGACTGGTGCCAGGTTACGCCCCGCGCCACGACAGCGGTTTCGATCGGGCCGGGATTGGGCCGGCACCCGCCATCGAAAAATATCTTCAATCCGGCGCTGCGCATGGCCCATCCCGCTTGAGGCGTAGCGAAACGCTCCGCGGCTGCGCCAGCACCACCAAGAACTACCGACCCGTGCCAGTCGGCGCGACCTTTGGCTAGTGGCCACTTTTATGCAAATTTTACGCTGAAACCTGCGTATCCCTATGGCGGCATAACGGCCTTTGCAGCGATGGCGCGGGTCCATTCAGGAGACTCCGCCTTGCCCGACGCCGCCACTACTACCCGCAACTCGCTCGCCGCGCTCACACTGGGCGCGATCGGCGTCGTCTACGGCGATATCGGCACCAGTCCGCTGTACGCGTTCCGCGAAGCGCTGGCACAGGCAGCCGCCGACGGCATTTCGCGCGCCGAGATCCTGGGCGTGCTGTCGCTGGCGCTGTGGGCGCTGATCATCGTGGTGACGCTGAAGTACGTCTTGTTCCTCAGCCGGATGGACAACAACGGCGAAGGCGGGGTGCTGTCGCTGATGGCGCTGGCCAAGCGGGCGACCGGCGCACGCTGGCTGATCGTCCTGCTGCTGGGCGGAACCGGCGCCGCGATGTTCTATGGCGACGCGATCATCACCCCGGCGCTGTCGGTGCTGTCGGCGGTGGAAGGGCTCAAGACTATCCCCGGCTTTGGCGGGATGTCCGAACCGGCGATTCTGGGCGTGACGATCGGCATCCTGGTCGGCCTGTTCGCGATCCAGGCGCGCGGCACGGCCAGTGTAGCGGTGCTGTTCGGGCCGGTCTGCGCGATCTGGTTCGTGGCGCTGGCCGCGCTGGGGCTGTGGCATATCGCCGATACGCCGGAAGTGCTGGCTGCGTTCAATCCGCTGAATGGCGTAAGCTTTCTCACCTCGCACGGGGTGACCGGGCTGTTCGTGCTGGGCGCGGTGTTCCTGACCGTCACCGGCGCCGAGGCGCTGATTGCGGACATGGGGCATTTCGGGCGACGGCCGATCCAGTTGGGCTGGCTGGTGTTCGTGTGGCCGGCGCTGACGCTCAATTATCTTGGTCAGGGCGCGCTGGCGCTCAAGACGCTGGGTTTGTCCGAAGCTGCGGGTACGCCGCTCGCCAACGCCGACTGGTTCTTTACAATGGCCCCCGACAGCCTGCGTGCACCGCTCGTGGCGCTGGCTACGATGGCGACGATCATCGCCAGCCAGGCGGTAATCACCGGGGCATTCTCGCTGACACACCAGGCGATCGCGCTGGGGTTGCTGCCGCGCATGACGATCCGCCAGACGTCCGAGCACCAGGTCGGCCAGATCTACATGCCAGGGGTCAACTGGCTGCTGCTGATGGGCGTGGTGGTCCTCGTGCTCGCGTTCAAGTCCAGTTCGGCGATGGCGGCAGCCTACGGCATCGCCGTCACCGGCACGATGGTGGTGACCACGTGTCTGTCGTTCATCATCGCCTGGAAATTCTGGAAATGGGACCCGGTGTGGAGCGCGCTGCTGATCGCTCCGTTCCTGGCGCTCGACCTGTTCTTCTTCGGCGCCAACATCCTGCGTGTCAGCGAAGGCGGCTGGGTGCCGCTGCTGGTGGCGGGCATCATCGGGCTGGTGATCATGACCTGGCTGACCGGCCGCAAGGCGGCGCTGGCGCGGACCAGCGAACAGGGCGCGGCGCTTGACGGGATGGTCACCGCACTGGCCGCGCGGCCACCCGTCATGGTCGATGGGACAGCGGTATTTCTGACCCAGGACCTCGAAGTCGTCCCATCAGCGCTGCTGCACAATCTGAAGCACAACAAGGCGCTGCACCGGACCAA
>JANLUV010000076.1:0-8621 GCA_031363685.1 Alphaproteobacteria bacterium
GATCAGGGAATTGGTTGCTCCAAAGTGCCGGACTTCAACGACATCGGCCTGATGGAAGACCGCGCAACACTGCGCATTTCCAGCCAGCACATGGCCAACTGGCTGCTCCACGGCGTTGCTACCCGTGAACAGGTGCTCGAATCGCTCCAGCGGATGGCCGCCACGGTCGATGCGCAGAACGCGGGCGATCCGCTGTACGAGCCGATGGCGGGCAACTGGGACACTTCGCTGGCGTTCCAGGCAGCGTGCGATCTGGTGTTCAAGGGCGTGGACCAGCCGAGCGGCTATACCGAGCCGCTGCTGCATGCGTGGCGCCGGAAAAAGAAGGCTGCACTCGCGGCCTGATTACCGGCTGGCAGGCGCGGACCGGTGGTTCGCGCCTGCTGTGCTGGCCTCCGTAAAATTTGGATTTGAGCTGCTTTGCCTCAGCGTCGGGATGACTCATTGCTGGTGGAACATTCGTAGTCATCGGGCGAGTAGCCTTGCCGCCCAGCTATGAGTTTGGCCCCGCCTCCACATCGTTGATCCGCAGCGTTGGCTGCATCCGACAATGCATCCCATGCTACAAACGACCTCGCTTGTCGCTCGGCAGTGGTGCTGCACCCGCCCAAGATTTGCACGGTAAGAAGTATAACTCCCTTTTTCGGCAGAGTGTACGATAGTTCTCTGAACGGCTACAATACCGACGAGGAACAAACTGCCGGATGACCACAATGTTGTCGGCTGACGACACGCCCGCTGTTTTGGATGTCCATTATAATAAGTCAGCGTTGCTTCTTGGCCGTGGTTGCGGTGAAATCGGGATCCTTGTTTGCCACCCAATCGACAAATTTGCGGACTTTGGAGGTTGCCAGAAGACCCTCCACATCCATCCCATGGCGCTGCAATTCGGAATTGGTGAAATTCGCGATCAGTGTCTGCTGGCAAATGGGGTGCATGGGCACAACATCGCGTCCGCCCCGGCTTTTGGGCACGGGATGGTGCCAGACAATGGTCTTGCCAGTTGGCCGACCACATAACCAGCAGGATACCACCGTCGCCGGAGCCTCCTCCTCTCGATGCAAGTCGCCATAGGGATCGTGTTTCGAATGTTTGCGGGCCATGCGTCTGCCTGAATTGCCTGAACTTGCGCTGCCGCACTTATGGCGGTGCGGTGAGCATTACCACACCTGACCGCCGCCCAAATGAGTGTTTCCTGCTGACCGCACCATTTGTTAACGCTCAGTTGCGCATCGGGCGCGCGCTAGCGAATGGCAGGTTTGGCGGGCGCCGACGATGTCAAGAATGGAGAAATCCAGGGGCGAAAACAGCCAAGCTACCCCGCACCCATTTCCCGCGCCACACTGACGAATTCCGCGACGCTGAGCGTTTCCGCGCGGCGTTGTTCGTCGATCCCCACCTTTGCCAGCGCCTCCAGCGCGCCCGGAAGCCCTTTCAGGCTTTGCCGGAGCATCTTGCGGCGCTGGCCGAAGGCGGCTTCGGTCAGGCGGGCAAGCTTGCGCATCGAGACGCCTTCGGGGGCTTCGGCCGGGGTGACGTGAACCACGGCCGACATGACCTTGGGCGGCGGGGTGAAGGCGCTGCGGTGGACTTTCATCGCCACCTTGGCATGGGTGCGCCACTGGGAAAGGATGGCAAGGCGGCCGAAGGCGGACGGATTGGCAGGCGTGGCGATGATCCGCTGGGCGACTTCGAGCTGGAACATCAGCGTCAGCGAGGACCACTGCGGCGGCCAGCTTTCCCCCGATAGCCAGCCGGTGAACAGCGCGGTGCCGACATTGTAGGGCAGGTTGGCGACGATTGCATAAGGTTCATTGAACAGCGTGGCGGGATCGAACTTCAGTGCATCGCCTTCGATCACGGTCAACTGGCCGGGGAATGCTTCGGCGAGTTCGGCGAGCGCGGGGAGGCAGCGGCGGTCCATCTCGATCGCGGTGACGCGGGCGCCGGCGCGCAACAGCGCGCGGGTGAGGCCGCCGGGGCCGGGGCCGACTTCGAGCACCGCCGTGCCGGCCAGCTTGCCCGGAACGGCGGCGATCCGATCGAGCAGATGTTCGTCGAACAGGAAGTTCTGGCCGAGTGCCTTGGACGCTGTCAGCCCGTGGCGGGCAATGACTTCGCGAAGCGGCGGGAGGGCATTTTCGGGGGAGGACATCGAGAGTTCAGCCATTGTTGTACCGCCCGCTCGCCCTGAGCCTGTCGCAGGGCGAGCGCAACGCGCTGCCTTATCGCGGGGCCTGCGACAAGCTCAGGCTGAGCGGGTCTGAAGATTTGCCGGCAAACTCTGCCGCCGGGCGGCGCATTCGCCGGCGACGCGGATCGCGGCGATGGTGGCGCCGGGGTGGGCGAGCGACTTGCCGGCGATGGCAAACGCGGTGCCGTGATCGGGCGAGGTGCGCACGATCGGCAGGCCGAGGGTGACGTTGACGCCCGAATCAAAATCGAGCGCCTTGATCGGGATCAGCGCCTGATCGTGATACATGCACAGTGCTGCATCGTAAGTATCGCGGTTGTGCGGGGCGAACAGCGAGTCGGCCGCATGGGGGCCGGTGGCGAGGATGCCCTCGGCGCGCAGCGCGGCGACGGCCGGGGCGATGATGGTCTGGTCCTCGTTGCCGAACTTGCCGTCTTCCCCGGCGTGGGGGTTCAGCGCGGCGACCGCGATGCGCGGGGCGGCGAGGCCGAAATCCTGCGCGAGGGCGCGGGCGACGATGCGGGCGCGGCGCTCGATCAGACCTTGCGTCACCAGGCGGGTGACGTCGGCCAGCGCGACATGGACCGTGAGCGGAATGGTGCGCAGCGACGGCCCGGCGAGCATCATCACTGCATCTTCGGCGGCGATACCGCAGGCAGCGGCGACGAATTCGGTCTGGCCCGGATAGAGAAAGCCCAATTCGGCCAGGCGGCTCTTGGCGATCGGGCCGGTGATCACGCCTGAGGCGGCGCCGGAGACGGCCAGCTCGGTGGCGCGGGTCAGCGAGGCGAGCGCCAGCTCGGCGCCTTGGCGGCAGGGTTCGCCGGGGCGGTAGGGGCCGTCCTCGTCACCCAGCACCGGCAGCGCGGTGGCAAACACGTCGGCGGCTTCGGCGGGATCGGTGATGCGGCGGATGGTGATCGCCAGGCCGCGCCGGGCCGCCGCCTCGGCCAGCAGTTCAGCGCCGCCGACCGCGAAGAACGGGCGCAGGCGCTGGACATCGCGCGCGGCCCACGCGGTGGCGAGCAGTTCGGGACCAACGCCGGCCGGATCGCCGAGCGAAACGGCGAGCGCAGGCCCAAGGCGGGCAGGCGCGGCCATCTCAGTTATAGTCGATGACGGCGTCGCGGCGCAGATCGCGCAGGTAGGCCTGGGCGCGCTTGTTGACGCGGTCGTCTTCGAGCTGCGACATCATCTGATCGAAGCTGGGCCCGGTCTCGACCTTGGGATCGTCGCGGCCGCACAGCATCAGCACGCGCACACCTTCCTTGATCGAGCCGAACGGGGGCGAAGTTTCGCCCAGCGACAAGGTGAGCAGCGCTTCCTGCAGCTGGGCCGGCAGATCGCGCGCGCGGACCTGATCGTTGGCGACGACTTGCGCGCCGATCCCGGCGGCAACCCCGTCGACCGCGCCGCAGCCGCGCGCGCCCTTCATCGCGGTGGCGAATATGCCGGCGCGCTTGGTGGCGTCGGCCTCGGTCGTGCCGGCGGGGAAATCGATCGAGACCTGCTTGAGGCTGAGCAGCGCGTCGCGCGGATCGGCGGTCAGCACCTGGCGCTTGTCGATCAGGTAGAGGATCGAGAAGCCGCCGGTGGTTTCGACCGGTCCGACCAGCTGGCCGGGCGTGAGGCCGGCGGCCGCGGTGGCCAGTTCGGTCGGCAACTGGGCGAGCCTGATCCAGCCAAGTTCGCCGCCGACCGCTGCGGTCGACGCTTCGGAATACTGCCGCGCGTAAGCGACGAAGCTACCGCCCTGCCGCAGCTGTTCGACGATCTTCTGGGCATTTTCGGACACGGCCGGCTTGGTTTCGGCGGTGGCGGAAAGATAGATTTCGCCGATCCGGTATTCTTCGGTGCCCTTGGCCGCTTTCAGCCGATCGAGGTTTTCCTTCACCTCGTCTTCCGAAATGTTGACGAACGGCTGGACGTTACGGCGCAGCAGGCGCTGCCATGCCAGTTCGCCGCGAATCTGGCGTTTCAGCGAGCTGGGCGAGGAGCCGATCTTGGCGAGGTGTGCGTCCATCGCCTTGGCGTTCTGCTTGAAGTTCTGTTCGGCGACGCGGTTGTAGGATTCCTCCACCTCGTCATCGGTGACCGCGATGTCCTGTGCCTTGGCTTCCTGGATCTGCAGGCTTTCATCGATCAGGTTGCGCAGGATCTGCAGGCGCAGGCGCTGTTCTTCTTCGGGCCCGATCTTGCCCTGGTTGGTCGACAGGATCAGCGCGAGGCGCTGCTGGACGTCGGTTCCGGTGATGATGTCGCCATTGACCACCGCGGTGGCGCGGCGGTGGTTGGGATCGTTCTTGCCGAAAATCTGGACATTGTCCGGAATGACGATCGCGCCCTGCGGCGCTTCATTGCCAAACCCGGCATTCTGCGCCAGCGATACGGTGCCGGCGAGGGGGGACAGTGCCGTGGCCACCAGTCCCGTTACCAGCATTACGCGAGCGGTCATGGTCTTGCGCGAGAAGATCTTCACCGTATCGTCGTTCCTGTCTGCGGCAGGCGGCCGTGCCGTGCGCCTGCTCCCACTTGTGCCGCCGGTTGCAGCCCCGCGGCTTAACCGGACCTGAGCATTCGCCCGAGGCAACTGCGCCTGGAGCCAAAGCGCCAGAAGCCAATGCCCCAGAAGCCGGGCCCGGTGCGGCGGCGATAGCGTGTTTGCCGCAGGGTGCAAACAGGAACTGAACGCGCTAGCGCGAGCCGAGGTTGCGCAAGGCGAGATAGACCTGGACGGCGTTGCCGCGGCCGGCATCGCCGGTTGCCACGTAATCGCGCCGCCAGGTAACGGCCAGCTCGATGCAATCGTCCTGATAGGCCACGCCCATGCGGGTGCGCAGCGGTTGGAAGCCGTCCGACGTATTGAGCGGATCCTGCGTGCGGTTGGTCAGGTTGAACACGCCCGAGCCGAACACCGACCAATACCGCGCGAAGCCGACGCGCGCGGCGACGCGCAGTTCCTCGCGGTCCTGCAGGTCTTCGACGGTGGTGATTTTGCGGTTGAGGCGCAAATAGCCAGCCTCGACATAGGTTCGCTCGGTCCCCAGCGTGGCATCAAATTCGTTGCGGCGCACCGCCAGCGATTCCTTGTCGATCCGGAACCGGTGGGTGAGCTTTACCAGGTCCTTGAAGCGCACTTCGGTGCGGCCGACGATGTCCGACACGCGGCTGGCAAGACCGGTGCCTTCAGGCACGATATCGGACTGGTTGCTAAGGCGATACGACTGGCCAACGGTGGTCTTCACCCGCCAGTCGGGGCGCTGCCACTGCCAGTCGAACCCGTAAGTAAAACGCACGCCGTCTTCCACCCGGTCATGCCCGGGGAAGCGGTTGAGCGCGAAGAGATTGGAATCCTCGAGGTCGATCGCGCGCGCATCCTCGTTGGGGACCGCGAGGTTGCGGATCGGCGGGCTGGCGACGACCTGGAAGCGCGGGGTGAACACCTGTGTCCCGCCGAACGCTTCGCCGACCAGCGGCCACTTCACATCGACCGCGCCGATCGCCATGGCGCGCGCCTGCCAGCCCGGATCGCCGCGATAGATCGCGGTCGATGTGAGCGCGTTCTCGGCCGAATGGTAGACATCGCCCCGCCCGAGCGCGGTGAAGGTGACTTCCTGGCCCCACGGGGTGATCCGGGTGAGGTTCCATTGCGCCCCGGCGAACGCGCGCTGGGTATCCTGCCCGCTGGAGCGGGTGATGGCGAGGCTGTTGAGATGAAGTTCGACTTTGCCGCCGAGGATCGACCGGGGCAGGCGCCGCCGCCAGTCGATCACCGGCAGGGCGACAGGCACGAGCCCTTGCCGGTCGCCCACGCGCAGCGTCTGGGTGGCCCAGCCCGCCAGCGAGAAGTAGCTGTTGTGCCCGATCCGCTCGAGCTCGATGGTCGAGCGCAGGCGATCGTCGCGGCTGATATCATAGCGCTTGAGGAATGTGCGGTCGCTGGCCAGGCGGAGCGAGCCGGTCAGGCTCCACTCGGGCGAGAACTGGAACTTGCCGTTGCTGTACAGGTAGCCGCGGAACCGTTTTTCCTGCGACGCTCCGGTGTTCGATCCCGACACCGAGATGAGCTTGCTTTGCGTGGCATAGCCGGTGATCTGGACCGCCCCGGTGTCCGTCAACGCACGGTATTTGGCCGAAATCATCGGAGCGGCCTGCGTGAACAGGGTGCCGGTAACGGCAAGATCCTGATTGTTCCCAAGGCGTTGGTACCAGGTATCGCTGATCTGCAGCCCGTTCGACGCGGAGAGCTGGAAATCGGGGATCAGCAACCCGTTGATCGGGCGGCCGTCACTGGCGATGGTCAGCCCCGGCAGCGGCATCAGGCTGATCCCGAAGACCTTGAGCCGCGCGCCCTTGAAGCGGATTTCCTTGCGGTCAGGATCGTAGACCACGCGGGTGGCGTTGACCTGCCAGGTTGGTTCCTTGGGGCAGCCGTCCTCATTCTCCACCGCGCAGCCGGTGTAGGCGGCGTGGGTGAGGATGACCTTGCCCGAGGCATCCCGTTCGCCCGTCATCGCCGCCAGCCGTCCGCCGTCGCGCAGGGCGAGCAGGAGGTTCTGCATCGCCCCGGCTTTCAGCTCGTCGGTCAGTTCGACCTTGTCGGTGAACAGCTGGTTGCCGTCTGCATCGACCAGCCGGATGTTGCCGCTGGCGAGAATCTGGCCGGTCTTGCGGTTCCACGTCACCGTATCGGCGCGGACCGACTGGTCGTTGCGGCGCAGGACGACGTTGCCGTTGGCGGTGACGACCTCGTTATCATAGGCGTAGGCGACCTGATCGGCTTCGAACCCGATCGGATCGCTTTGCCCGGCCGACTGGTTGGCCGGAGCCGAATCGCCAGCCGGGGCAGGGGTGTCCTGCGCGAAGGCGGGCGCGGCAACCAAGGCGAGCGCAAGCATTCCAGGCCCGGAAATCCAGCGGTGCAAGCGAGGTCCGGCGGCTTGCATCACATTCTGCGGGGCGGGGAGCATGGCTTGCCTATCGCACTGCAGCGCCTTAACTGCAATCCGCAGGTAAGGCGGAAAATCCACGTTTCGCCGCACAATCGTGTTCATGGGCCCTGACCCCGGCATCGCTGCCAGTGTTCAGGTCCAACTTCAGATAAAGTCCCGGAGCATTCATGAAAATCACTTTCGCCGCTGCCTTCCCGCCCGCCGCTACGCTTGTCGCGCGTCTGGTCGCGCCGGACGCCTTGCCCGATAACCTTGAACCGGTACTGGTCGAGGGGGCGAAGGCCTCGCGCTTCACGGGCAAGTCCGGGCAGGTGTTCGATGCGTTCGTGACGCGTGATGGCACGGTGGTGCGCATCGCGCTGGCCGGGCTGGGCGAGGCGGACAATGCGGCGCTGGAGAAGGCCGGGGCAGGCCTCACCGCGAAGTACCTCACTTCTGGCGAAACTGCGTTGGTGCTTGATCTGACCGGTTCGGCGTTGTCGGCCGGGCAGGCTGCTGCGGTGCTGCTGGGCGCACGGCTGCGCGGCTGGCGGCTGGATACCTATCGCACCACGCTGAAGGACGAGCAGAAGCCCTCGCTGGTCGAAATCGTGGTGGTCGGCGCGCCGGACGGGACCGAAGCGGCGTGGGCGGTGGAAGCCGCCGTGGCCGAGGGCGTGGAGTTCACCCGCGAACTGGTGACCGAGCCGGCCAACGTGATCTATCCCGAAAGCTTCGTGGCGCGCTGCCAGGCGCGTTATGCCGGGACCGGGCTTGAAGTGCGCGTGCTGGACGAGGCGGAGATGACCGCGCTGGGCATGGGGGCGCTGCTGGGCGTATCGCAAGGGTCGGTCCGGCCGCCGCGGATCCTTGCAATCGTCTGGAACGGCGGCGCGGCGGGGGTGAAGCCCACCGCATTCGTCGGCAAGGGCGTGACGTTCGACAGCGGCGGCATCTCGATCAAGCCGGCCGTCGGCATGGAAGACATGAAGTGGGACATGGGCGGCGCGGGCGCCGTGGCGGGCACGCTGCTGGCGCTGGCCAAGCGCGGCGCCAAAGCCAACGTGGTCGGCGTGTGCGGGCTGGTTGAAAACATGCCCGATGGCAACGCGCAGCGTCCGGGCGACGTGGTCACCTCGATGTCGGGCCAGACCATCGAAGTCATCAACACCGATGCCGAAGGCCGGTTGGTGCTGTGCGACGCGCTGACCTGGGTGCAGCGCGAATATTCGCCTGCGACCATCGTCGATCTGGCGACCCTGACCGGTGCCATGATCGTCGCGCTGGGCCACGAGCATGGCGGAATCTTCGCCAACGACGATACGCTGGCCGAGCGGCTGATGGCGGCGGGCAAGACGAGCGGCGACAAGCTGTGGCGCTTCCCGCTGGGCGTGGCTTACGACAAGCTGATCGATTCGCCGATTGCCGACATGAAGAACGTCGGCCCGCGCAACGGCGGGTCGATCACCGCGGCGCAATTCCTCCAGCGCTACATC